>JAESSX010000051.1 GCA_016763915.1 Rhodospirillales bacterium | reverse complement strand
CCGTAAATCCGGTGGCGCACCGCTAAGCCAATGTGGAACTTTGCCGTCGGAGAGTTGTAAGTATATGCCATGTCCACAAGTCTACCACCGCCCGGCAGGACCGCAAGCCCGCTGTACAAAGGGCAGCAAAACAGGGTCGGTCAAGCGTGCCGTCCTGAATGGGCGGTGCCGGCACAAGGGGGGCTTGGTTCCTAGCCGATTCTCCCCGTCAGGCCTGGGCGTGGGGGCGGCCTGTGCCGCAGGCCTGGTCCAGCCACATCTCCGCCCCGGCGTTCAGGTAGCCTTCCTTGTCCATGATGGAACCGAACAAGGCGTCCGGCGCGTTGCAGTAATATCGAAGAAAGTACCGCCGGACCTCTTCCGCAGTGGCCCTTCGGGGCTGGTATTTCCTGATCAGCATTTTTCCAACTCTCCGTCCTCTGGGAGTCCCAGTGTCTGTAAAAAGACTTAAAAGAATCTGAATCATAACGGTTATTACGCCACCCCCCCGCAACGAATAAGCGTCCCGCCCGCCGGTTTTTGACATTCATCGGTCCTGGGATGAAGTTTCATCTAAAGGAACATCAAACCATGTCGGAAGAAGACAAGCTTTCGGTAACGGGGAAAACCGACGGCGTTGACGGCTGGCAAGGCACGGAGGCCGCAAGGAAAATCGCCGGGCCCAGCACTGTCATGTCTGCGGCAAGACCTTTCAGCCGACCCCCGTGCACAAACGGATTTGCCCGGCCTGCCGTACCAACGCCCTGCGCATGGGCGCGCGGCCTGGTCGCTGGGGCGGCGTTTGAAGACTGGATCAAAAGATTGCCGGCGGCGGCTTGGCGTCGAACCAGGGTTCAAACCTCTTATCGCCGCAACCCAAAACCCAAAAAAGCCCCCTTTTCGGGGGCTTTTCCGGGTTTGGCTGGGGTGCAGGGATTCGAACCCCGATTGCGCGGGTCAGAGCCGCGAGTAATAACCATTATACGACACCCCATCGGCATCGGCCGTTTCCGGCGCCGGTGCGCATTCCTTTAGAGCATTCTGATCGGAATCTAAACCATTTTGTACCCGGGCCGGGAGCGTTCTAAGATAGCCGCCCGGCCGCCGAGACAACAACGACTGAAAATAAGAAAGGTTATCCGCGTGCCAAAACGGTCCAGCCCCCCTAACGCCCGGCGCAACGCCTATGCCGCCATCGACCTGGGCACCAACAATTGCCGCTTGCTGGTGGCCTGCCCGGATGATGCGGGCGGCATGCGCGTGATCGACGGGTATTCGCGCATCGTCCGCCTCGGCGAGGGATTGGGCGCGTCCGGGCGGCTGTCCGACGCCGCCATCGAGCGCGCCATCGAGGCCCTGAAAATCTGCGCCCGCAAGATCGCGGCCCGCAGCGTCCGCGAGACCCGCGCCATCGCCACCGAAGCCTGCCGCCGGGCCGCCAACGACGGCGATTTTTTCCGCGACGTGCAACAGCAAACCGGCATCGAATTCGAAACCATTTCGCCCACGCAAGAGGCCGAGCTGACGCTTGCCGGATGCATGCCGCTGCTGGCGACGGGGCAGCCCCGGGCGTTGATGTTCGACATCGGCGGCGGCAGTACGGAAGTGATGTGGGTGGACACCCGTTCTTCCCATGGCGCGCGGGCGATCGATATTCTGTCCCTGCCCTACGGCGTCGTCAGCCTGGCCGAGGAATTCGGCCGCGACGCCCTCGCGCCCGGCGAGTTGGAAACCATCGTCGCGCGCATCGACGCGGACCTGGCCCCCTTTGAGGATCGCCACCATATCGCCGGCGAGATCGCCGACAGCAACGTACACGTATTGGGGACATCGGGCACGGTGACGACCATGGGCGCCATCTATCTCGACCTGCCGCGCTACGACCGCGCCCGGGTCGATGGGCTGTCGATCCGCTTTGAGAGCATTCACGCCATCTGCGCCAATCTGGTCTCGCTGGATTTCGAGACCCGCATCAACCACCCCTGCATCGGCCCCGGGCGGGCCGACCTGATGGTGATGGGCTGCGCCATCCTGACCGCCATCTGCCGGCGCTGGCCGGCCGACCACCTGACCGCCGCCGACCGCGGCATCCGCGAAGGATTGCTGCTGGGCATGATGGCCGGCGGGCGGGCGGTCGCCTGATGGCCCGCAAACCCGGCAATTCCGGCGGTTCCGGCGGCGGCTCCTCGGGGCGCGGCAAGACCGACCGTTTGCGCAAATCCAGGGGGCGCAAGGAATCGTCGACACGCTGGCTGACGCGCCAACTCCGCGACCCCTACGTGGCCGAGGCCCGCGAGCAGGGGCTGCGGTCGCGCTCCGCCTTCAAGCTGATCGACCTCGATGACAAGTTCCATTTCCTCAAACCGGGCGGCCGCATCATCGACCTGGGGGCGTGTCCCGGCGGCTGGACCATGGTCTCTGTCGAACGGGTCAATGCCCAGGGTGCTAAAAAAGGCAGGCAGGGCCGCGTCGTCGGCATCGACCTGCAGGAAACCGACCCCGTCTCCGGCGCCGTTCTGATCTGTCACGATTTCATGGACGACGACGCGCCGGAGCTTTTGAAAGACGCCCTCGCCGGCCCCGCCGACGTGGTGTTGTCGGACATGGCGAGCCAGGCGACCGGCCACGCCGCGACCGACCACCTGCGCGTCATCGGCCTGCTGGAAACCGCGTTCGACTTCGCCTGCGAGGTATTGACCCCGGGCGGCGCCTTCGTCGGCAAGGCCTTCAAGGGCGGCACCGAAGGCGAACTGCTGGCAAGGATGAAAAAACGCTTCAAAACCGTGCGCCACGCCAAGCCGCCGTCGTCGCGCAAGGAATCGGCGGAAACCTATGTCGTCGCCATGGGGTTTCGCTAAGGAATAGCGAAGATATGTAAGGAATAGGAGGGACATGACCGCGCCCAGCAAACTTTCCCTGAGCGAAATCCTCAAAACGGATGTCATGATCGACGTCGTCGATATCGGCTCCAACCCCATCGACGCAGAGCCGCCTTATTCCGGATTGCTGCGCGCCGGCCTTGCCCGCGTGACCGGTTTCGAGCCGAACCCGGACGCCCTGGCCGAACTGGAGGCGAAAAAAGGCGACAACGAGACCTAATCTTCCCTACGCCGTGGCCGACGGCCAAACCCATGAGTTCAAAATCTGCCGGTCGTCCGGCATGTCGTCGCTGTTGGAGCCCAACCAGGACCTGCTGCAGTACTTCCACGGGTTTCCCGAGTGGGGAAAGGTTATGTCCCGGGAAAAAAAATCGACACCGTCCGCCTGGACGACATCGGGGAAATCGGGAACCTGGACTACCTGAAGATCGATATCCAGGGCGGCGAGTTGTGCGCCTTTGAAAACGCGCCCGAGCGCCTGGCGGAATGCCTCGTCATCCACACGGAAGTCGAATTCCTGCCCATGTATGTGGACCAGCCGCTGTTTTCCGAGGTCGAGATGTTCCTGCGCGGACAGGGATTCTCGTTTCACCGCTTCGAGCCGCTGAAAAGCCGGGTCATCCAGCCGATGCTGATGGACAACAATATTTACCGGGAATTCGTTCAGGCTTTCTGGGCCGACGCGGTTTTCGTCCGCGATTTCACCCGCCTGATAGAACTGGCGCCGGATAAACTGATAAAGCTCAGCAAAAGCACACACACACAGAACACGCGACGCACCCTTTTGTTTAATCCCACGAACCCCTCCTTTTTAGGAATTAAGGAATG
>JAESSX010000050.1 GCA_016763915.1 Rhodospirillales bacterium | reverse complement strand
TTCCGGGATCGAAATGGCCGCCCCGGATCGCCGCCGCCAGCCGCCGGTTGAGGTCGGCCAGCCCGCCGTCGCCGCCGACAAGCGGCCTTAAATCCAGCAATTCCCTGGCCTCGCTTGCGCCGCCCAATTGCGCCTGCCTCGCGGCGATCGCTTTGGCATGGGCCAGCATCCGGTCCTTGTAGCGGTCATCATCGGGCAGCGAGACGGAGGGGTCGGCGGCCTCGATGCGCCCAATCAGGGCCAGCAGGTCCGCGCCGTCGGGATGGTCACGCATCGGGCCGCCCCCCGGTGCGGCGCAACACCTCCAGCTCCAGTTCCGGCACCAGATGCTGGGTCAGCGCCAGTTCCAGGGATAATTGTTCGCCCGACACATGGCGCGCCGCCTGCTGGCAGGCGATAACGGCCCAGCGCACATGGGCCATGGTTTCCCAGTAATCGACGCGGACGGGGTCGATGACGCGCCCGGAAGATTCCTCGTAACCCCGGTAAAAGGCGTCCCGCCCGGCGATGCCCCCGGCGGCGCGCTGGTCGGCGCCGAACCGCCAGCACTTGGCGCAGAACCAGCCGATGTCTTCTTCCGCCTCGCCCCAGCCGGCGAATTCCCAGTCCAGAATACCGGTCAGGGCGCCGCCGTCATCGACCATGTAATTGCCGGTGCGGAAATCCCGGTGGCAGAGCACGATCTGATCCTGGTCCGGCGCGTGCAGTTCGAGCCAGCGCAATCCCCATTCCAGCGCCGGGCGGGATTGGCCGAGATCATCCAGATAGCCCCGGTAGGCCGCCACCGCCGCCAGCGACGGCGCGACGTCGGGACGGGCCAGGAAGGAAAGCGTGTCGTCCGGCGGGATCGCGTGAATGCGCGCCAACTGGGTTCCCAGTTGGCGGGCCAGGGCATCGTCAGGCGGCCGTTTCACCAGCGCGCGCCCGGCCGCCGTTCCTTCGGCGCGGTGCATGAGGAAGAACGGCCCGCCCAGGATTTCCGGATCCGTCGCCAGCAGGCACGGCACCGGCACCATGACCCCGGCCCGGTGCGCCTGTTTCAACAGCGCGAATTCCTGCGCCCGTTCGTGGCTGGTGGCGACGGCGGAGGGCGCATCCATGCGCAGCACCAGTCGATGATCGCCGGTCCAGTCACCGCCATTGCCGACCGAAATATCGAGCAGCCAGTTTTCCTGAATAGCGCCGCCGGACAGTTTCTCGAAGGCGGTGATGGTGACCGGGGCCCTGGCGATGGTGGCCAGATAGTCGCCCAGCCGGGCCTCCTCGTTTCTCAGCCCCATTGCCAGAAATCCAGCCCCTCCTGGCCGAAAAAGCGGGCCAGCACCATCTCGTGAACCTCGGACGCGCCGTCCACCAGCCGCGCCTGGCGGGCGTAGCGGTACATCCATTCCAGCAGGGTGTCCTTGGAATAGCCCTTGGCCCCGCACAACTGGATCGCCGTATCGACGGCCAGATGGAGCGTGTCGGCGACGGCCACCTTGGCCATGGAGACTTCTTTTCTGGCGAAATCGCCCTGATCGATTTTCCACGCCGCGTTCATCACCAACAGGCGGCCGGTATGGATCGCCATCGCCGCCTGGCCCAGTTTCATCTGGATGCTTTCGCGCTCGATCAGCTTCTCGCCGAAGGCTTCGCGCTCGGACACGTATTCCCCGGCAATCTCCAACGCCCGTTTGGCCATGCCGAGCCAGCGCATGCAATGGGTCAGCCGCGCCGTGCCGAGGCGGATCTGCACCACCTTGAGGCCGTCGCCGACCTCCATCAGGCGATTCTCGTCGGGAATTTTCAGATCATGGAATTTCAGCTCGCAGTGGCCGCCGTGTTCCTCCGGCCCCATGATCGGGATGCGCCGGGTGATTTCCCAGCCCGCCTGGTCGCGGTCGAACATGAACGCCGTCAGCCCCTTGCGGGCATCATCGCCGGTCCTGGCAACGATAAGGAAATGCTGCGCCGCCTCGGCCCCGGTGATGAACCATTTGTGGCCGCGGATGGTCCAGCTATCGCCCTCAAGGGTGGCCGTGGTCTGCATCATGCCCGCCGGGTCGGACCCGGCGCCGGGGTGCGGTTCGGTCATGACGATTGACGAGCGCACCCGGCCGTCGATGATCGGCTGCAGCCAGCGGTCTTTCTGCGCCTGGCTGCCGATTTTGTTGAGCACCACCATGTTGCCGTCGTCGGGCGCGGCGGCGTTGAAGACGACCGGCCCGAAGATGGAGCGCGCCATTTCCTCGTAACACGCCGCCATGCCGACGGTGTCCAGCCCCTGCCCGCCCCGGTCCTTGGGCATGGACAACGCCCACAGGCCTTCCGACTTCGCAATCCCGCGCAACCTGCCGAGCAGATCCTCGGTAATGTTTTCGTGCGCGTCGAAGGACGCCGGATCGGATTCCAACGGCAATATATGGTCGGCGACGAAGCCGCGGATGCGCTTGCGATAATCTTCGACCTCGGGCGAAAGGGTGAAGTCCATATCCGCGCCGCCTACAACGAGCTGACCAGATGGCCGCCGTCGACGGCGACGACGGAGCCGGTCATGTAGCTCGACGCATCGGACGCCAGCAGCAGCAACGGTCCGTCCAGTTCCGCCATCTCCGCCGGGCGGCGTTGCGGAATGCGCCCCATCAGTGTCCGCCCGGCCTCGGTCGTCAGATAGTCGCGGGTCAGGTCGGTTTCCACATAGCCCGGCGCCAGCGCATTGACGCGAATGCCGTGCCGGGCCCATTCCAGGGCCAGGGCCTTGGTCATCTGGATCAGGCCCGCCTTGGACACCGCATAGGGCACGACGCCCTTGGAAACCCGGAGCCCCAGCACCGAGGCGATATTGACGATGACGCCGCCGGATTCGGCTTCGGCCATGCGTTTGGCGGCGGCCTGGGCGACCGTCCAGGCGCCCTTGAGATTGGTGTCCAGAACCCGGTCCCAGTCGCCCTCATCGAGGTCCAGCGCCAGCTTGCTGCCGGCAATCCCGGCGTTATTGACCACCACCGTCACCGGCCCGGCCTGTTCTTCGATCAGGCCGAAGGCGGCGCTGACGCTGCCCTGGTCGGTAACGTCCATGTCGACGCCGAAGGCGCGCCCGCCGGCGGCCTCGATTTCCGCCACGGTTTCGGTGAGCTTGTCCATGCGGCGCGCGGCGGCGCAGACCCGCGCCCCGGCGGCGGCCAGGACTTGCGCGAAATGCCGCCCCAAACCGCCGGACGCGCCGGTAACCAGCGCGATTTTGCCATCGAGGCTGAATTGTCCGTTCATGGTTTTATCCTACAACTCCCGCGCCCGCTCACGCAGGACATATTTCTGAACCTTGCCGGTGGACGTTTTCGGCAGCGGCCCGAAGACCACTTTTGTCGGCGCCTTGAAATGGGCCAGGTTGTCCTTGCACCACTGGATGATGTCGTCCTCGGTGACGGCCCCGGCCTCGGGCGTGAGCGTCACGAAAGCGCACGGGGTTTCGTCCCACCTTTCATGCGCCATGCCGACGACGGCGGCCTCCATCACGTCCGGGTGCCGGTACAGCGCTTCTTCGACCTCCAGCGACGAGATGTTCTCGGCCCCGGACAGGATGATGTCCTTGGAGCGGTCCTTGATCTCGACATAGCCGTCCTGGTGGACGACGCCGAGGTCGCCGGTATGGAACCAGCCGCCGTCGAAGGCTTCCTTGGTGGCGTCCGGATTTTTGAGGTAGCCCTTCATCACCGTGTTGCCCTTGAGCATCAATTCGCCGATGGTCTCGCCGTCGGCGGGAACCGGGGCCATGGTTTCGGGGTCCAGCACCCTTTGTTGGAACAACGTCGGATAGCGCACGCCCTGGCGCGCCATTTCCACCGCCTTGTCTTCCAGGGTCATATCCGCCCACGCCGCCTTGGGCGCGCAATAGGTCGACGGCCCGTAACATTCCGTCAGGCCGTACAAATGGGTGACGTTGAAGCCTAAGGTTTCCATCCCGGCGATGACGGCGCTCGGCGGCGCGGCGCCGCCGGTGGCGACCTCGATGGGATCGTCGAAGGCGATTTTCACCTCATCGGGGGCATGCACCAGCATATTGAGGATGATCGGCGCGCCGCACATATGGGTAACGCCGTGTTGTTCGATCAAGGGGAAGATAAGCTTCGGGTCGGGGCTGCGCAGGCAGACGTGGGTGCCGCCCACCGCCGTCACCCCCCAGGTGTAACACCAGCCGTTGCAATGGAACATGGGCAGCGTCCACAGGTACACGGATTTGGCGTTGAGCCCGAACACCAGGGCGTTGCCCATGGCGTTGAGAAACGCGCCCCGGTGATGATAGACGACGCCTTTGGGATTGCCGGTGGTGCCCGACGTGTAATTCAGCGAAATCGCCTGCCATTCGTCGGCCGGCGGCTGCCAGCGGAAATCCGCGTCGCCTTCGGCGAGAAATTCTTCGTACTCAATTTCGCCCAGCAACTCGCCGCCTTCCGCCAAAGGATCATCGATGTCGATGACGATAAGGTCTGCGCCGAATTGCCTGAGCGCCTCGGAAATCACGGCGGAATATTCCCGGTCGGTGATCAGCACCCTGGCCTCGCCGTGGCCGAGGATGAAGGCGATGCCGGCGGCGTCGAGGCGGTAATTCAGGGCGTTCAGCACCGCACCCGTCATCGGCACGCCGAAATGGGCTTCCAGCATCGGCGGCGAATTGGGCGCCATCACCGCCACCGTATCGCCGGGGCCGATGCCGCGCCGTTGCAGGGCCGAGGCCAGCCGGCGGCAGCGCTCGCCGAATTGCCGATAGGAATAGCGGGCGTCGCCGTGGATAACGGCGGTCTTGTCGGGATAGACCGAGGCCGCCCAATCGAGGAAGGTCAGCGGCGTTTGCGGCTGGAAATTCGCCGGGTTGGCGTCCAGGTCCGTCTCGAAGATGCCTGTTGCAGCCACCTTACCCCACTTTCTCCGCCGCGCCTCCCAGGAGGGCGTTGCGCGTGCGGTTCTTCAATTCAACGCCGTCGTTGGGCGGCAGGACGAAGTCCAACGCCTCGGCGCGCACCTTGATGGTATAAAACACCGGCCCGGGGTCGCCCAGGATCACCGGCAGCGTTTCGTCCAGCCCAACCTGATCGGTGACCGTTCCGGTGACCGCAAAGCCCGCCGCCGCCGCCATTTCCG
>JAESSX010000049.1 GCA_016763915.1 Rhodospirillales bacterium | reverse complement strand
CGGGACTTCCGCGAAAAGATCCTGGCCCGCGGCGTGAAAACCATTTCCGTATTGGACGGTGCGGCCCGGCTTTCGCCCGGCTCGCACCTGTCGATGGATTTCGAGATCGATTTTGACAACGCCGCGGTGTCCAAACAGAGCTTGTCCATAGGCGTTGTCAACGGCAGCTTTGCCAAGGAACTGGCCCGGGCCCGTACCTTCGGGTTCCTGCATGAGGTCGAGGCGCTTCGCGCCGCCGGACTGGCCAAGGGCGGATCCCTGGACAACGCCATCGTGGTCAGCGGCGATACCGTGCTGAACGAAGGGGGCCTGCGTTTCGACGACGAGTTCGTCCGCCACAAGGTTCTCGACGCCATCGGCGACCTGTATCTCAGCGGCGCGTCGATTATCGGCAACTTCCAGGGTGTCTGTTCGGGACATGCCGCCAACAATGCCTTGTTGCGTGCCCTGTTCGCCGATCCGGATGCCTGGGAATACGACGTGTTGCTCGGCGATGAGGCAATGTCCGCCATTGACGGCGGTATTGTTCCGGAATTGGCGGAAACCGTTTGAGAGTCGAGCGCCGTTCCCGCCTTTCTCCCCGTACCCTGCCCCGGCAGGATTTTTTTTGTCCAGATTCCGGCCTTTTCGTGGCTCTGTCGCGCCCTCGTGATATAATTTATCCTTGAAGGCCGTCGCCGGCGGACCAAAAGGAGTCATGATGATCGGCATAAAAAGTTTTCCCGGGCTCAGGCCTCTCGTCGTGGCGTTGGTCATGGCAATTACCCTTGGCGCCTGTACATCGAAAAAGCAGGACTATGTGGAACGCCCGGTCGAGGACCTTTACAACGAAGCCATGGATGCCATGCTGGACAAGGAGTTTGCCGTAGCGACGGCAAAACTCGATGAGGTCGAACGCCAGCATCCGTATTCGCTGTGGGCCAACAAGGCGCAGTTGATGGCGGCCTACAGCTATTACCTGAACAACCGTTACGACGACGCTGTTGTGGCGCTCGACCGGTTTATCCAGCTTCATCCCACCAGCAAGGACATCGCCTATGCCTACTATCTGAAGGGCCTGTCTTTTTACGAGCAGATTTCCGACGTCGCCCGCGATCAGTTGATGACCGAACTGGCCATGAAAACGCTGAATGAATTGATCAAGCGTTTCCCGAAAAGCAAATACACCCGCGATGCCAAGCTTAAATTGGACCTGACCCGCGATCATCTGGCCGGCAAGGAAATGGAAATCGGTCGCTATTACCACAAAAAGGCCGAGTATCTGGCCGCCATCAACCGGTTCAAGGCGGTCATCGACATTTACCAGACGACGACCCACGTGCCCGAGGCATTGCACCGGCTGACCGAGGCTTATCTGGCGTTCGGCTTAAGCGACGAAGCGCAAAAAACGGCTGCGGTGCTGGGCCACAATTTCCCAGGCAACGAATGGTATCTGGATTCCTATAAAATTATGGGAAACGAAGTCGCCGAGCCGAGGGAAAGCAAACCCTGGTACAAACCCTGGTAGGCATGGGCTGATGCTGACGACGCTATCCATCCGCGATGTCGTTTTAATTGCTCGTCTGGACCTGTCCTTCGGCCCCGGTTTAAGCGTCCTGACCGGTGAAACGGGCGCAGGAAAGTCGATCCTGCTCGATGCCCTGGGCCTGGCGTTGGGCATGCGGGCCGATGCGCGTCTGGTCCGCCATGGCGCCGACAAGGCTTCCGTGGCCGCCGTGTTTGAGGTTGCGGCCGACCACCCGGCTCTCAAAGTCCTGGAAGACCGCGGCGTCGATACCTCCGAAGACAGTCTGGTGCTGCGCAGGACTTTAGCAAAGGACGGACGATCAAAGGCCTTCATCAACGATCAGCCGGTCGGGGTTCAGTTGTTGAAGGAAATCGGCCAGTTCCTGGTCGAAGTCCACGGGCAGTTTGAAAACCAGCGGTTACTGAGCGAGGCCACGCACCGCTCCCTGCTCGACGCCTATGGAGGACTGGGCGGCGAGGTGGCCGGGGTTCGCAGCCTCCACGCCTTGTGGCGGGCCGCCGTCGAGGACCGTCAATCCACCGAGCGCGACCTGGAAGCGGCGCGCCGCGATCAGGATTACATCACCCATGCGCTGGGTGAGCTGATGGACCTGGACCCGAAACCGGGTGAGGAATCGGAATTGGCCGGTCAACGTACCCTGATGATGAATTCTGAAAAGCTGATCGGCGCCATGAACGCGGCGGCCGCCGATCTGCAAGGCGACGCCGGCGCCTTAAGCCGCCTGCAGGGGGCGTTGAAATCATTGGCCGAGGTCGACGGTCAATCGGACGGGCGGCTGATGGAGACCATTGCCTCCCTGACCCAGGCCCAGTCGGAAGCCACCGAAGCCGACGCTCTGCTGGAAGGCGTCGCGGCCGGCCTGGATATGGACCCCAATTCCCTGGAGAAAGCCGAAGAACGGCTGTTCGCGCTGCGCGCCCTGGCGCGAAAACACAATGTCGAAGTGGACGGGTTGGCGGACCTGGCCCGGGACCTGGGCGGCCAGGTGCAGGCGCTGGAAGACGGCAATGCCCGTTTGGCGGACCTGGTTGCGGCGGAAGCGGCGGCCCGGGGCAAATATGAAACAGCCGCCGATGCGCTCAGCCTTGCGCGCAAAGCGCGGGCGGAAAAAATGGACCGGGCCGTGGCCGGGGAACTGAAACCCCTGAAATTGGAAAAGGCCCGGTTTTCCACGGCTGTCAGCGATCTCGACGAAGCCTCCTGGGGGCCCGATGGCCGCGATAAAGTGGTCTTTCAGGTGGCCACAAACCCGGGCGCGCCGGCAGGGCCGTTGGGCAAGATATCATCGGGCGGGGAACTGGCGCGCTTTACCCTGGCGCTCAAGGCCGTGTTGGCCGGGGCCGATCCCGTGATGACGCTGGTGTTCGACGAAGTCGACTCCGGTGTCGGCGGCGCCGTTGCCGATGCCGTCGGCGAACGGCTCGAAAAGCTGGCCAGCTCGGGTCAGGTCCTGGTGGTCACCCATTCGCCGCAAGTCGCGGCCCGGGGCGCGCACCACTGGCTGGTGTCCAAGGCCGCCGCCGACCCCGGCGTTTTGACGTCGGTGGATATCCTCAGCGAAATCGACCGTAAGGAGGAAATCGCCCGCATGCTGGCCGGGGCCACGGTCACCGACGAGGCCAGGGCCGCCGCCGACAGCCTGCTCGAAGGCGCGGGTTCGTGAGTGGAGATTCCGTCGTTGTTCCTGTCGAAGACCTGATGCCTTGGGATGCTTCGGTGGAACTGGATGACTTAAGCCGCCAAATCGCCGAACATGACGCCGCTTATTATCAACGGGACGCGCCGAAAATCAGCGATGCCGACTACGACGCCCTGCGCCGGCGACTGGACGATATCGAGGCCGCCTTCCCGCAACTGGTAAAACCCGACAGCCCGTCGCAAAGGGTCGGCGCGCCCGTTTCCACCTGTTTCAAAAAGGTTCCTCACGCCGTTGCCATGTTGTCGCTCGGCAATGCCTTCAACGATGACGATGTCGTCGAATTCGTAGCCCGGGTTCGCCGGTTTCTGGGTTTACGCGAAGACGAGGCGGTGGAAATCGTCTGCGAACCCAAGATCGACGGCCTTTCGGTGTCGCTGCGCTACGAGAAAGGGAAGCTCAAACAGGGCGCCACGCGGGGCGACGGCGCCACCGGGGAAGACATCACCGAAAACCTGAAAAGCCTGGGCGAAATCCCGCGCACGCTGAACGACGCTCCCGACGTGCTGGAGGTTCGCGGCGAGGTCTATATGACCAAGCCCGATTTCGCCGCCCTCAACCGCGCCCAGGAGGACGCCGGCCGGAAAATATTCGCCAACCCCCGCAACTCCGCCGCCGGCTCCGTCCGCCAGCTCGACCCTCGGATCACCGCCTCCAGGCGGCTGGACATCTGGG
>JAESSX010000048.1 GCA_016763915.1 Rhodospirillales bacterium | reverse complement strand
GCCACGGGCTCGACGACAACGGCGTCAGCAAGGGCATGGAATTCATCGCCGGCATCTTCGGCGTCGATCTGGAGGCCATGGCGCAGCAGTCCGGGCCGGCCTGAACCCGTCGGGCCTGATTGAGCCGCCGACGTCATAATGTCGTCGCGGTATCGTCCCGCTGTCGTCCGAACATCGTCCGAACGTCGTCCGAAAGTCGTCCGGATATCGTCCGGATATCGTCATTTTCGACGGGCGGAATCGCCTTAAAGCTTTGATTCGCAACGAAACAGGTCCGTATCGGGGCGTGAAAAGTCGTCATTTATCGTCATTTCGCCGAACGCGCCCTTCGGCTGGCGGCCACAGCGCGGCTGGCGGCCACAGCGCGGCGGTGAAAACGGGGACGGGAAAGGCCGAAAACACAATCATAATTCCTATTTCAAAATCATAAAAAGAATTAAATCATATTTTGTCCGGATTGTAAAGAACAAATTATGTACAAATAACAGGGTGTTCGTTTCCCTCGCCGGACGACGGGGGCGGATAACAGGGGATTTATTTATCAAGCCCCACTATCTATCCTGTCGGACAGTCATTGTTGCAGGCGTGAACTTGGGTCTTCTTTCATGAGTACGGACAACGGTGAAAACGGCCGCGGCGACCCGGCGCTCGAGGCGCTGATGAACGCGGCCTTGGAACATCACCGCAACAATCGCTTCGAGCAGGCCGCCGAGGGCTACTGGAAGGTGCTGGAGGCCTGCCCCGGGCAGCCCCGGGTGACCTATCACCTGGGCATGGTCATGCACCAGATCGGCGAAAACGAAAAGGCCGCCGGGCTTGTCTCGGGCGCGCTCGCCCACGGCTACGGCGGCGCGAAGGAATACTGCAACCTCGGCATCATCTGCAATATACTGGGACGGCTGGACGACGCGGTCGAAAGCCAGAAGCAATCCATTGCCCGGGATGCCGGTTACACCGCCGCCTATTTCCACCTCGGCAACGCCTACCGGAATTTAAACCAGGCGCAGGCCGCCATCGAGGCCCTGCAAATGGCGGTCGCGCAGAAACCGGATTTCTCCCAGGCCCACAACAATCTGGGCTTGGCGCTGCACGACGCCGGGCGCTTCGAAGACGCGCTCAACAGTTACGACAAGGCGCTCACCACCAAGCCCGATTACGCCGACGCCTACCTCAACATGGGCAACGCGCTGAATAGCCTAGGCCGCCCCGACGCCGCCGCCGTCAGCTTCCAGAAAGCCATCGTCCTCGACCGTGACATGTTCGAGGCCCACAACAATCTCGGCAACGTGCTGATGGCCCTCGACCGCCTGGAGGCCGCCACCTTCAGCTACGCCAAGGCCATTGCCCTGAAGCCGGAAGACCCCGGCGCGCACAAGAACCTCGGCATCATCAGCCTGTTGCAGGGCGATTTCGAGACCGGCTGGCCGGAATATTCATGGCGCCGGCTCGATGACGTTCCGATCTTCAGGGTGCGCAGCTACAAGCCGCCGTTCTGGGACGGCGCAGATCTGACCGGCAAGACCATCTTCATCTATCCGGAACAGGGCCTCGGCGACACATTGCAGTTCGTGCGCTACCTGCCGATGCTGCGCCAACGGGGCGCGCGCGTGGCGTTCGACGTGCCGTTGCCGATGGTGCGCCTGCTGTGGGACCTGGACGGCGTCGATGTGTCGCTCAAGGACGGCGATACCCTGCCGCCCTTCGACTGCCATATCCCGTTGCTCGAGCTGCCCAGGATGTTCGGCACCACCCTGGACACCATCCCCGCCGCCAAGGCCTACCTGCGCGCCGATGAGGATCTGGTCGCGGCCTGGGGCGAACGGCTGGGCGCGCAGGAGGGATTGCGTGTCGGCCTGGTGTGGGCCGGCAGCCCGGGTCATGGGAACGATCACAACCGGTCCATCGATCCCGAACTGTTCCGGCCCCTGGTCGAAACGCCGGGGGTTGCGGCCCACAGCCTTCAGGTCGGGCGCGACGGCGACGCCGGCCGGGTGTTCGGCGACGCCGTCACCGACCTGGCGCCGCACCTGGAGGATTTCGCCGAAACCGCGGCGGCCATCGCCCATATGGACCTGGTGATTTCCGTCGATACCGCGGTCGTGCATCTGGCGGGCGCGCTGGGGACCATGGTGTGGACGCTGTTGCCGTTCAATCCCGACTGGCGCTGGATGCTGAACCGCGACGACAGCCCCTGGTATCCGTCCATGCGATTGTTCCGCCAGAAAAAACGTAAAGATTGGGAAGCCGTCATCGAACGGGTTTCCAGGGCGCTGGCGGAACGGGTCCGCGATGCCGGATAATTCCATGGGTCATTATCGCCGTTCCTTGGGGTAACCCCGGGTTTGTAATCGAAACACCCTATGGTGTAGGCTTCCGCTACCGCTTAAGGGAGGATTCCGGGTGTCGATGACCGCCGAACAATTCCCCGCCCTGGTCCTTAACGCCGATTTCCGGCCGTTGAGCTATTTCCCGTTGTCCCTGTGGTCGTGGCAGGACTCCATCAAGGCGGTGTTTCTGTCGCGCGTCAACGTGGTGTCCGAATACGATCACGCGGTGCATTCGCCGAGTTTGGAAATGCGCCTGCCGAGCGTGATTTCGCTCAAGGATTTCATCAGCCTGGACCGCCGGCCCGCCTTTACCCGGTTTAACGTATTCCTGCGCGACGCATTCTCGTGCCAGTACTGCGGCGGCGGTTTCGCGGCGGAGATATTGACCTTCGATCACATCGTGCCGAGGTCGCGCGGCGGGCGCTCTCAGTGGGACAACGTGGTCACCGCGTGCGCGCCCTGCAACCTGAAAAAAGGCCACCGGTCGCTGAAAAAAGCCCGCATGGGGCTGTTGCGCAGGCCGGAGCGTCCGACCAATTACCAGCTGCAGGAAAACGGCCGCGCCTTCCCGCCCAATTTCCTGCACGAAAGCTGGCGCGATTTCCTGTACTGGGATACCGAGCTGGAAAGCTCCTGACGCCGGGCGGCGGACCGCCTAATCCTGCCAGAACCGTTTCACCGTTTCGCGCCGGGCCGACCGGCGATCGACGCCGATGTCGTCGAGCAGGCGGTCGTCCAGTTCCGATAAGGCGCGGCGCTGATGGGCGCGGGCATGCCAGAACAGAATCGCCCGCCAGCCTCTGGCGGTTAAGCGCGCAATCATCCGTCGCAGGGATTGTCCGGCTGTCTTCGGGGCGGTGAGGCCGGCGATGGGTCTGGGCATGGGGGTGTTCCTGTCCTTTGAAGCCGCCGCCATCATGTCCCGGCAGCGCAGGATTGTCCTGCCATTACGTTTCGGTTACGATCGAAGTATGAATGTACCGCCGTCCTTCGCATCCATCGGCGCCCTGCTGGGGGTGCCGGCCCGCGCCAATATTCTGGCGTCGTTGATCGATGGCCGGGCGTTGACCGCGACGGAACTGGCGATCTCCGCCGGTGTTTCGCCGCAGACCACGAGCAGCCATCTGGCGAAACTGGTGGACGCCGGTTTGATCCTGGCCGAGAAACACGGCCGGCACCGGTTCTACCGGCTCACCGACCCCAATATCGCAGACATTCTCGAACCGCTTGGGGAACTGGTAAAACACCGGCCCGTGCCGGAACGCCGGAAATCCCGGACGCCGGAAGACCTGCGCCCGGCCCGCATTTGCTACGACCACCTTGCCGGGGCGGTTGGCGTCCAGATAACGGACGGTTTGATGGCAAAAGGCTTTCTGGCCGAGCTGGGACGGGATTTTCGGGTGACCGACGGCGGGGCTGCGTTTTTTGCCGAATTGGGGGTCGATTTGGCGGCCCTGGCGCGGACCCGGCGCGTCTTCGCCCGCCAGTGCCTGGATTGGAGCGAACGCCGCCCCCACCTGGGCGGGGCGCTGGGGGCCGCCGTGTGCCAGTGCTGCATGAGCAAAGGGTGGCTCAAGCGGACCCGGGTGCCACGCCAGGTAATT
>JAESSX010000047.1 GCA_016763915.1 Rhodospirillales bacterium | reverse complement strand
TGGGACGCCGGCGGCGCGATGGATATGAAGCCGCTGATTTCCGGCCGCCGCATCATCAATTGCATGGCGACCCAGGCGCCGAAGGAAAAGCCGGCGATCCAGCAGCCGGACGTGTTGGGATTCTGCGACTGCATCCAGTCCAACGCTGACGCCGCGTCGTTCAGTTCGCCCTGGCCGTTGTCGAACTGGCCCTGGGAGCGCCCGACACCGCGGAAATTGAACCTGAGCGTGGAAAACCCCTGGCCGGTGAAGATCTGATACAATTTGTAGATGATCTTGTTGTTCATGGTGCCGCCGTGCTGCGGATGCGGGTGCAAAAGCAGCGCCAACGGCGCATTGGTTTCCTTGGAGGGGTGGTAACGGCCTTCCAAGCGGCCTTCTGGGCCATTGAAAATGATTTCGGGCATGATGGATTGGTAACCCTTTTAAACGTTAGATGCGTTTAACCCACTACTTAAATTTGGGAAAAAAACATGTGAAGTTGCGACTTAGAAGCACTATAGCCCATAAAACTTGATTGTTTTAGTCGGGCTTACTATATTCCCAGTAAGATTGTAGGGGCATGTTTCTGGCGCGCTTTTACCACGTTGATGGCCCTTCGCGCAAAGCCAAAAGCCGGGTCTTCGCAAACATACTTTATTAGATCATTAGAAACACAATTGGTGACACCATGATTTTTGACGGCCTGCGTGAAGATATCGCCTCTTTCCGCCAGCGTGACCCGGCGGCGCGAAACGCTTTGGAGATCGTGCTCTGTTATCCGGGATTTCACGCCCTGATGGTCCATCGCCTGTCCCATTGGTTGTGGAAGAGGGGAATTTTCCTGATCGCCCGGTTTATCTCATATATGGGGCGGATCGTCACCGCCATCGAGATTCATCCCGGCGCCGAGATCGGGCGCCGGTTCGTTATCGATCACGGCACCGGCGTGGTGATCGGCGAAACCTCGATCATCGGCGATGACGTGACTCTTTATCATTCGGTGACCCTGGGCGGCACGTCGCCGGCCGTCAATTCCGGCAGTCAGGTCGGGCAGAAACGCCACCCCACCGTCAAGGACAACGCCATTATCGGGTCCGGGGCCGCCATTCTGGGCCCCATCACCATCGGCGAAGGCGCCCGGGTGGGGTCCAACTCGGTCGTCACCAAGGACATTCCGGCGTCGGTGACCGCCGTCGGTATCCCGGCCCAGGTGATCATGCCCCGGGACAAAACCAAGGCCAAGGAATTCCAGCCTTACGGCACGCCCACCGACGGCTGCCCCGATCCCGTGCTGCAGACCATTGAAAGCCTGCGCGGACAGGTCTCGACCCTGATGGAACGGGTCGAGGAACTGGAAACGCAACTTGAACCAACAAGCCAGGAAACCCCGTTGAAAAGGGACAGCAAGGCCGGTTAGGACTAAGGAAAAAGGAGTTAACCATGAAACTAAGCACCAAAGGACGGTACGCCGTGATGGCCATGGTGGATATTGCCGCCCATACCGAAGGGAAACCCATTGCATTGGCGGATGTCGCCGAACGCCAGGAAATCTCGCTGTCGTACCTGGAACAACTATTCGGGAAACTGCGCCGCGGCGGACTGGTGAAAAGCGTTCGCGGCCCCGGCGGCGGTTATCTTCTCGCCCATACGGCGGCGGAAACCCGTATCTCGGATATCATCCTGTCCGTGGATGAGCCAATCAAGACGACCCGCTGTACCCCGGGATCGCCGGCCGGTTGCAAGAGCAACAAGAGTCGCTGCCTGACCCACGACCTGTGGCAGGAACTGGGTAACAAGATTTACCTGTTTTTGAACTCGGTGTCCCTGGCCGACGTGATCGATGACCGGGTATTGGGTTCCAGCGGCGAAATGCACCGCCGCGAAGTAGACGACACCATTGCCGCGGCGCAATAAGAAATTCAAGCGTCCCGTCAAAAACACCACTTGATCAATTCGAACGGGCGGAACATAGGCATGGCATATCCTGTCTACATGGATCACAACGCAACGACGGCACCTCGTCCCGCCGTTCGGGAGGCGGTCGCGCGCGCCCTGGACGTGGCGGGCAATGCGTCGTCGGTGCATGGTGCCGGCCGCGCCGCGCGCAAGGTGATCGAGGACGCCCGGGACCGGGTCGCGGCCCTGGCCGGGGCCAGATCCCAGGATGTGGTGTTTACCAGCGGCGGCACGGAAGCCAACAATCTGGCGATTCGGGGGCTGGTATCAGGTTCGGAGAAGCCCCGGGTGCTGGCGTCGGCGGTGGAGCACGTTTCGGTTCTGAAGGCCGCGCCGAATGTCGAACCCATCCCCGTTGACGCAGAGGGCGTCGTTGATCTGGCCGCCCTGGAGACAATGCTGGCGGGGACCGGCCCGGCCCTGGTGTCGGTTATGCTGGCCAACAACGAAACCGGTGTCCTCCAACCCATGGCCGAGGTCGCCTTGGTGGCTGAAAAGCACGGCGCAATAGTGCATTGCGATGCGGTGCAGGCGGCGGGAAAAATCCCTCTCGATATAACGGCGCTGGGTGTCCACATGATGACCTTGTCGGCGCACAAGTTCGGCGGCCCCCCCGGCGTCGGGGCGCTGGTGCTGGCGGCGGACCTGGCGCAACACACAACCCTGTCTGCGTTGGTCCTGGGCGGCGGCCAGGAACGCGGCCTTCGCGCCGGCAGCGAAAACCTGCCCGGAATCGCCGGGTTTGGCGTTGCCGCCGAGGAAGCCCTGAAAAATTTGTCGGAGTCCGCGCGTCTGGCCGTTTGGCGCGACCGTATCGAAGAGGTCCTTGGCCGCCAGGAAGGCGTGCGTGTTTTCGGCGCCGGCGCGCCCCGCCTGGCCAATACCAGTTGCCTGACCATGCCCGGCGTCGCGGCGGAACGCCAGATCATCGCTTTCGACCTTGCCGGTATCGCGCTCAGCGCCGGGTCGGCGTGCTCTTCGGGCAAGGTCGAGGCCAGCCATGTCCTGGCCGCCATGGGCGTGGCCGTGGACGAAGCCGCCACCGCCATCCGGATCAGCCTCGGCTGGACCACCACGGGCCAGGACATCGACGCCTTCCTGGCCGCGTGGAGCGAAATCTTCGAGCGCGCCGAAGCGGCGACAAAAAATGTGGAGGCGGCATGATGTCCCCGGATGCCCACAACCGCTCCGCCCGCAAGGGCCGCCCGGTCTACCTGGACAATCAGGCGACGACGCTGCTTGATCCACGGGTTTTCGACGCCATGATTCCGTTTTTCACCGACAAGTTCGGCAACCCTCATTCGCAAAGCCATCTCTACGGATGGGAAGCGCAAGAAGCCGTCGAAGCGGCGCGGGGTAAAATCGCAGCCCTGATCGGGGCGCAGCCTAAGGAAATCTTTTTCACGTCCGGGGCCACGGAATCCAACAATCTGGCGATCAAGGGCGCGGCCCGGCGGCACAAATCCGATGCCGCGGGGATGGAAAAAAACCACATCGTCACCTGCGTCACCGAACATAAATGCGTACTGGAATCCTGCGCCGACCTTGAACGTGAAGGCATTGTCACTACCTATTTACCGGTATCTGCGGACGGGCTGATCGATTTGGACCGGTTGCAGGGCGCCATAACCGACAAAACCATTCTTGTTTCCATCATGAGCGTGAACAATGAAATCGGCGTTATCCAACCGTTGGCCGAAATCGGCGCCCTTTGCCGGGACGCGGGCGTCTTCTTCCATACCGACGCCGCCCAGGCTTTGGGTAAAATTCCGCTCGATGTGGACACCATGGCGGTCGACCTGATGAGCGTCACCGGGCACAAGGTTTACGGGCCTAAGGGCGTCGGCGCGCTGTACGTGCGCCGCCGCCCCCGGGTGCGCCTGGAACCCCTGTTTTCCGGCGGCGGTCAGGAACAGGGCATCCGCACCGGCACTCTGGCGGCGCCGTTGTGCGTGGGGCTTGGAGAAACCGCCGAAATCGCGGCCCGGGAAATGGACGGGGAGGCCGCCCGTCTGGGCAAGCTCAGGGACCGTTTCTTGGGAAAACTTCTGCCCGGTGTCGATTCCATCACCATCAACGGCGATATGGAGAAACGTATTCCCGGCAACCTCAATCTCAGCTTTGCCGGCACTCAGGCCGACACCCTGATGGCCGGGCTGAAGGACCTGGCGCTGTCCAGCGGGGCCGCGTGTTCGTCCGGGTCGACGGAGCCGTCCTACGTGTTAAAGGCGCTGGGCCTCAGCGACGATCTTGCCGCCGCCTCGATCCGTGTCAGCCTGGGCCGGTTTACCACCGAACAGGATATTGATTTTGCCGCCGAAACCATCGCCGCTGGAATTTTTAGATGTGCCAGAACATCAGATAAAGGCGCTAGAACAAACCCAAAAAATAAAGAAAAGCATCCATATTCATAGCCCAGCAACGGG
>JAESSX010000046.1 GCA_016763915.1 Rhodospirillales bacterium | reverse complement strand
TTGGGCAGGGTAATGGAACCGCGTTGCAGCGCCGACAAGCCCCAGACAATGCTCAGCGCCCGGTCATGGGACGGCAGCGCCCCATCGGGCCGGGTCAGGCCGCCGGTCCAGGACCGGGCGTCCGGATTGCCGCCCAGAAACCCGACCACGAGGCGCACCGGATGCGGCCCTTTGTCCTGTGCAACGAAGTTCCAGGACCAACTGAGATACGGCGTCGCCAGAAGCGAGGCCTGGGTCGGCTTGACGGAGATCAGGCTGCTCATACCATTGACGACCCTGAGCGCCGGCACCCCGTTCAGTTCGACGACCGTCAATTGATTCAGGGGCCCTTGCGTGATCCAGTCGCGGGGGACGGGATTGGGCACCAACGCCGGAACCGGTCCCAGCACGTCCATGGCCCCGCCGGGGGCTATGGTGGTGGTGACCTCGGCGCAGGCGGCGGTCAATACCAACAGCGCCGCGATTGCGCAATGCGCGTAAGGGCTTTTAGGGTGCCGTGTCATCAACAGACGTATCACCGCTTCCGGGTATGGGACGGATGATCATTTCCTCCTGGGCCGGGCGGCGGTGATAATATCCTGGGCCTGAAGCCATTCCCTGGATCCTTCGGGAAAAACCCGCTCCGCCAGACCGCCGTGATAACGGGCAACGGAAAGACGGCCTGTCAACAGGGCTTCTTCCGCCAGGGCCAGGGAGCTATGGCCCTTGTCCCCCTGGCGCCCGTAGGCGATGGCCAATTGGCGCCAGGTAAATGGCGTTTCCCGATTCTCGGCAAGGGCTTCGAGCAGATTGGCGACGGCGTCCTTTAACAGGGACGGGTCATTCAACGCCAACTGGACACGGGCCAGGTCGCGTTTTATCAAGGCGCTGCGGGGCAGTAACGAAACCGCTTTCTGGTAAGGGGCCAGCGCCCCTTCGGCATCGCCATTCTCGAAAATCATCTGCCCCTTCAGTTCCCAGAAATAGGGATCCCGGGGATATTCGGCCAGCAGGCTGTCGATCAGGGGCAGCGCCTTGTCCATATCCGCAGCCCGGTAATACCCGATGGCCCGGGCATAGCGGGATACCAGGCTGTTGTCACTGGTTTTGTAATAGCGCAGCGTTTGGCCGATGGGATAGACATAGCCGATCAGCTTTGCCCGCGCGCGCCGGTAGAGCCTTTCCAGTTCCGGCGAAACGGGCTTGTTGGAATGCGTGGAATTGGCGACGTGGAAGGCGATGGCGGAGACCCGGTCGCGGGACAGGGGGTGGGTGCGGACGTAGGCGTCCTGATATTCGGGTATCAACAATTCCTGTTCGCCGAGAAGGTTCATAAAGTCCAACAAACCCTTGGCCGATTGTCCGGTATAGTCGAGATATTTCAAGGCGGCCTGGTCGGCGGACGATTCCTGGGTTCGCGAGTAACGCAGGAATTCCCGTTGCGCGATGCCCTGGCCGGCACCGATCACCACGGCACCGACATCGCTGCGGCCGGCGGCGACGGCGGTGGCGCCCAGGATTATGGACAGGATCGTTATCGCCGTGCTATTTCCCAGAACCTCATTGAATTTGGCCAGATGTCCGCCGGCGATATGGCCGGTTTCATGGGCGATGACGCCGATAATCTGGCTGGCGCTGTTGGCCTGGGTAATCAGGCCGGTGTTGATGAACAGCCTTTGACCGCCGGCGACGAAGGCATTTAGTGTATTGTCCTGGACCAGATGGATTCTAACCGCCGAAGGGTCCACGCCGGCGGCTTTGAAGACTGGCGTTGCGAATTGGCGGATGGTATTTTCAATTTCCGCATCGCGGATCAGGGAAATCTTTTGGGCATGGGCCGGGGTCGTGCCAATCACAACAACGATGGCAATCATCAAGAAAGTGGCAGTATCGAATATGCGCTTCAACATAGCCTTGAACTTCCGACACGAATGCCCCCAACGGGCAGACCCCGGTTCCCAAGAGAAACGTAGTCTTGCCCGGGGGTGGCGTCAAATGGCGCTGGTGTTTGGGTTGTTATCGCTGGGCGCGTGCTCGTCCAATCCGCTGGAAGGGCTTAACCCGTTCACGGAAAAGGAAAATGAAGCCGAACGGGGCACCATCGGCTTTGTTCAGGGCTTTTTCGGCGGCGTTGCGGTGGACGAGCCACGCGCGGCCCTGGTCGGCCGCGACATTCTGTCTTCCGGCGGTACCGCCGCCGATGTGGCGGTCGCCGTTACCTTGACCCTCGCCGTAACCAAACCGTCTTCGGCCAGCCTGGGCGGCGGCGGTGTGTGTGTTGTTCACGATGCCAAAACCAATACCACGGAAACCCTGGATTTCCTGGCCGGGGTCCCGAAATCCATACCCCCCGGCGCGGTCAGGCCGAGCGCCGTTCCGGGCACCATTCGCGGACTTGCCCTGCTGCATGCGAAGTACGGCAAACTGGATTGGAATCAATTGGTTTCGCCGGCGGAAAACCTGGCTCGTTTGGGCAATCGGGTTTCCCGGGCCTCCGCCCAGGACCTCCGCCGGTTGCCCCCGGCGGTCCTGCAGGATCCGGAATTCCGCCGTGTCTTCGGCCAGGGCAGGGACGGACAGTTGATCGGGGAGGGGGATTTTTTCAAGCAATTCGACCTGTCCGCGGTTTTGAGCCGGATACGGATAAGGGGCGCCGGGGATTTTTACACCGGCCTTCTGGGGCGCACCTTCGTCGCCGCCGCAAACAAGGCCGGCGGCGGATTGAGTTTAAGCGATCTTCGAAACTATACGCCGAAATGGCGGCCCACCCTGCAGGTTCCCTACATCAAGAACACGGTTTTCCATTTTCCCGCGACGGCCGGTCCATCCGGGGTGTTGGCGGCGCAGATGATGGGAATGATGATCAAGCATGACGGCTGGGAGGACGCCTCGCCGTTAGGGCGGAGCCATCTGATGGCGGAAATTTCCGGGCGCGCCTTTGCCAATCGCGCCCGGTGGCTGCGCGACGATGGCGGCACCGCCGCCCAGGCGGCGCTTCTGGTGTCCGATGATATGGCCGGGCGCCTGTT
>JAESSX010000003.1 GCA_016763915.1 Rhodospirillales bacterium | reverse complement strand
GCCCTCGGCGGCGATCTTTTCCAGGGTGGCGGCCAATTCGGGCTGCTTGTGGTTGGTGCCGGGCTCCGGCGGCTTGCCGCCGGGCAGGTAAATGCGCGCCGCCCCCGCATCCCGGCCCAGCATGTCGCTGCACCGGGCCCAGTCGACGGCGACCCGGTCATGGATCGGGTAACCGTCGCGGGCATAGCCGATGGCATAGCCCAGAACCTCGGCCAGGCTCTTTGTCCCGTGGTCTTCCAGCAGCCGGCACCAGGCATCGACGGCGCCGGGCACGGTCACCGCGTGGGGCGAATGGGGGCCGATCCCGGTGACGCCCTGCTCGGCGAACCATTCCGGCGTCGCCTTCGCGGGCGCGCGGCCGGAGCCGTTATAGGCTTTGATATCGGCGCTGCCGCCCGGCGCGTACAGCACGAAACAATCGCCGCCGATGCCGGTGGACTGGGGCTCGACCACGCATTGCACGGCGCACGCGGTGATCGCCGCGTCCATGGCGTTGCCGCCGCCGCGCAGCATGTCGAGCGCCGCGGACGTCGCCAGGGGATGGGAGGTCGCCGCCATTCCCCCCGCTGCACGCACAGGCGACCGGCCGGGGTGTTCAAGATTTCTCATTAAAGGGGATGTTCCTGTTTTTATGATATTTGAACGTGATCATACCGGGTTCTCAGGGGATCGTTCAACGCCGGGCTGGTGACTTTTCGGCGTATGGTTTATTCTTAATGCCGAGTATGGGGAAGTGAAAAAAAGGTTGGCCTTACAACGACCACTCTTTTCCTGAAAACAAAGCATTTTCCTTAGGGAGGAAACAAATGAGCAAACGATTATTTCGCGGTCTGACCGCGGGCGTCGCCGTCGCCGCCGTCGTGACCCTGGGCTTTGGTACACCGGTGCAGGCCGGTGCGCCGTCTTGCAAAACCGCCAAGCTGATCGTGCCGTGGAAGGCCGGCGGCGGCACCCACGTGCTGTTCTCGATTTTCGAGAAGACCATCCAGGGCATGGACTTCCCGTCCAAGATCAAGGTCGTGACCATTCCCGGCCAGGGCGGCAACAAGGGCGCCAAGGAAGCGGCCAAGTCCAAGCCTGACGGCTGCACGCTTTTTGCCATTCACCAGAGCGCCATCACCAGTTACCTCAACGGCCGCATCAAGATCACCTTCCCGGCCTTTGATACGGTGGCGATGCTGACCTCCACGCCGGATATCATCGGCGCGTCGGGACAGGCGCCGTGGGATAACTTCGTCGATTTCAAGAAAGCCGCGTTGGCCAAGCCGGGCACCATCCTGGTCGGCGCCACCTTCGGGTCCACCAGCCAGTTCATGTGGCTGATCCTGGAAGACCTGACCGGCATGAAATTCAAGTACGTGCCCTTCGACGGCACCCGCCAGCGGATGACGGCGCTGTTGTCGAACGCCATCACCATGGGTACGCTGAACGTCGCTTCGGGCCGGAAATACCTGGAAGGCGGGGACCTGAAGGCTTTCGGCATCGCCGATACCAAGCGTTCCAAGCACCTGCCGAACATGCCGACCATGAAGGAACTGGGCGTCGACATGGTGTTCGCCCTGAAACGCGGCATCGTCGTGCCCAAGGGTACGCCGAAGGAATATATCGATTACTGGACCGGCGTTTTCAAAAAGGCCGCCGAAGACAAGGGCTTGTTGAAACAGATGGACGCCAAAGGCACCGACATCAAATGGGTCGGACCCGAGGGATACCGCAAGTGGGCGGAAAAGACCTACAAGGACTATGAAAAGGTCGCCATCAAGATCGGTATGTACAAGAAGTAACAATAATACGTACGGCTATGATCGCCGGGATATGGCCCGGACCCTGATCGGGTTCGGGCCGTTTTCGGGCTATCCGACCTTTGCGGGGAACCTATGCAACGCCTCAACCGCGACGCCATTATCGCCATCATTCTGCTGGCGTTTTGCGGCGTCTTTTTCTGGGCCAGTTTCGATATTCGCCAGCCCGATTACGGCGTCCTGTTGCCGTCCACCTGGCCTCGGGTGGTAATCGGGATTCTGGCGTTTCTGTCGGTGCTGTACCTCCTGCAATCCCTGAACGCCGGCGCGGAAGTCAGCGAGGACGATAACTACGACGCCGAACACGCCCGGGGACCCGGGTTTCGCGGATGGGTCGAACACTGGCGCAATCCGCTTTGGTGTTTCTTTCTTTTCTTTCTGTATCTGCTGAGCCTGCCGGTGCTCGGCATGCTGATCGGCGGCATTGTCTTCGTTTACGTGCTGATGGGGGTGCTCGGCGGTTGGGACGGCAACAAACCCGTCACCCACGCCGTTTATGCCATGGGCGCCATCGGCGCCATGTGGAGCCTGTTTACCTTCGGCCTCGGCGTGATGCTGCCGCCGGGCATGATTATGGGATCGTTTTAGAAGATGATACTCGAAAACATCATGGCCGCGGCCAATGAACTGGCCACCCTCAAGACGATCCTTTTGATGATGGTCGGCGTCGCCGGCGGCCTGATCGCCGGCGCCATCCCGGGCTTCACCATCGCCATGGCGGTGGTGCTGACCCTGCCGTTCACCTTCGGCATGCCGGCGACCCAGGGCCTGGCGACAATGGTCAGCGTCCTCGTCGGCGGCCTGTCGGGGGGCCTGATGGCGGGGATTCTGACCGGCATCCCGGGCACGCCGTCCTCGGTCGCCACGACATTCGACGGCTTTCCCATGGCCCGCAACGGCGAACCGGGCCTGGCGCTCGGCATCGGCGTGTGGTCGTCGTTTTGCGGCGGCATCATCAGCGCCATCCTGCTCATGACCCTGGCCCCGCAATTGGCCCGGGTCGGGCTGGAGTTCAATCCGTGGGATTACTTCATGCTGGTGATGTTCGCGCTCACCATCACCGCCAGCCTGTCGGGCAAGAACATGATCAAGGGGCTGATCGCCGGCGCCGTAGGATTGTTGGTGCGGACCATTGGTGAAGACGAGGCCGTCGGCATGGCGCGGTTCGATTTCGGTATCGATTCCCTGTTGCAGGGGTTTGATTTCATCGCCGTGCTGATCGGCCTGTTCGCTTTCAGCCAGCTTCTCAACGACGTTCGCGATCCTGTCAATGCCCGCAAGGCCTTGACCGAAACCGGCACGGTGTCGG
>JAESSX010000045.1 GCA_016763915.1 Rhodospirillales bacterium | reverse complement strand
GTTTCGCCATTCGCGAAGGCGGCCGCACCGTCGGCGCCGGCGTAGTCGCCAAGGTTATCGAATAGGAAATATACCAGCCGGTCCCAGATGTGGGTCCGGCGGTTTTTATGGGATTGTTAAGAACATGGATCAACAAAGCATCCGCATCCGTCTGAAGGCATTCGATCATCGCGTGCTCGATCAGTCGGCTAAAGAAATCGTCAATACCGCCCGGCGGACAGGTGCCCAGGTTCGCGGTCCCATTCCTCTTCCGACGCGGATAGAGAAATTTACCGTGCTGCGTTCGCCGCATATTGACAAGAAGTCGCGCGAACAATTTGAAATTAGGACCCACAAGCGGGTTTTGGACATTGTTGAGCCCACTCAGCAAACCGTTGACGCCCTGATGAAACTCGACCTCGCAGCCGGGGTTGACGTGGAAATCAAGCTTTAACAGGTCCGAAAAAGAAGGTTCAGGAAGAATAACGTCATGCGCACTGGTTTAATTGCACGCAAACTTGGAATGTCCCGTCTGTTCATCGACGACGGCACCCATGTTCCCGTGACTGTTTTGGAAATCGGCGACTGTAAGGTCGTCGCCCAGAAGGTCGAGGACCGGGATGGCTATAACGCGCTTCAACTGGGTTGGGGCAAGGCCAAGGTCAAGAATGTCTCCAAGGCCATGCGCGGCCATTATGCGAAATCCAAAGTCGAGCCGATGCACAAGCTGACCGAATTCCGGATTTCCGGGGATGCGATGGTCGACGTCGGTACAGAGTTGTCGGCGGCCCATTTCGTTGCCGGCCAATTCGTCGATGTGACCGGCACCTCCATCGGTAAGGGGTTTGCCGGTGGCATGAAACGACATGGTTTTTCCGGTTTGCGCGCCACCCACGGCGTTTCCGTTTCTCACCGTTCGCTCGGTTCCACCGGTCAGTGCCAGGACCCGGGCCGTGTGTTCAAGGGTAAGAAAATGGCCGGCCAAATGGGCAGCGTTCGGGTTACCACCCAGAACCTCAAGGTTGTCGCCATCGACGCGGAGCGATCCTTGGTGTTGGTGCGGGGCGCCGTTCCGGGGTCCAAGGGTGGTTATGTGCGCATTGCCGATGCGGTCAAAAAACAACTTCCCGAAGGCGTTCCTTTCCCCTGCGCCGTAAAGGGCGATGGCTCGGCGCCGTCCGATGCGCCGGCCGAGGATGCGGGTGAAGAAGAAATCGTCGAATCCGCCGCGAACGAAGACGCGCCCCAGGAAAAGAAAACAGAAGAAAAAGCCGCCGCGGTTAAGAGCGATACCGGGGCCGACAAAGACGACGAGGGAAAAGAGGAGTAACGCCATGCAAAGCGACGTCATAACCCTCGCCAATAAGAAATCCGGCACGATCGAACTGGACGATGCCGTGTTCGCCGTCGATGTGCGCAGCGACATTCTCGCCCGCGCCGTCAATTGGCAATTGGCGAAACGCCGTTCCGGCAACGCCAACACCAAGGGCCGCAGCGAAGTGGCCGCGACCAAAGCCAAGCCCTTCAATCAGAAAGGCAGCGGCCGGGCCCGCGCCGGCACGACCGTGGCCCCGCGAATGCGCGGCGGCGGTGTGGCCTTTGGTCCGAAAACCCGCTCGCACGCCCACAAGCTGCAGAAAAAAGTCCGCGTTATGGCCCTGAAAAGCGCGCTTAGCGCCAAACAGGCCGAAGGCAAGCTGGTTATTCTCGATGAAGCCAAATTGAAAGAGCCCAAAACCGCCAATTTGGTGAAACAACTGGAAAGCCTGAACTGGGGCCGCACACTTGTCATCGATGGCGGCGAACTGGACACCAATTTTACCCGCGCCGCCGGCAACATCCCCAATTTCGATGTCCTGCCCAGCGCCGGCGCCAATGTTTACGACATCCTTCGGCGCGACACCCTGGTGTTGACCCGCAACGGTGTAGAAAAGCTAGTGGAGCGGCTGAAATGAGCAAATACAGTGGCCGTAACGTCAAACCCAGCAAGGAGAGGATTTACGAACTGATCCGCTCTCCGGTGGTGACGGAAAAAGCAACCCGGATTTCCGAACACAATCAGGTGTGTTTCTGGGTCCCCCTGGACGCCAACAAGTTTGAAATCCGCGCCGCCGTTGAAGACCTGTTCAAGGTCAAGGTGACGGCGGTCAATACGCTCCGCAAAAAGGGCAAGGTTAAACGCTTCCGGGGATTTCTCGGCAAGCAGAATGAAACCAAAAAAGCCGTCGTGACCCTGGCCGAAGGCCAGAAGATCGACATCATGACGGGCATCTAGACGGAAATTGAGACGACTATGGCATTGAAAACATTCAATCCGACAACGCCGGGACAACGGGGCCTCGTACTCGTTGACCGTTCCGGTCTTTGGAAGGGCAAGCCCGAACGCTCCCTGACCGAAGGCCTGAATAACAAGGGCGGGCGCAACAACAACGGCCGGATCACCGCGCGCCGGCGTGGCGGCGGTCACAAGCGCCGCTATCGCGTCATCGATTTCAAGCGCGTCAAATACGACGTCGAAGCGACCGTTGAGAGGCTCGAATACGATCCCAACCGGACCGCGTTTATCGCGCTGATCAAATACGCCGACGGCGAACTCAGCTATATCCTGGCGCCGCAGCGTCTGCGCGAAGGCGACAAGGTGGTTTCTGGTGCGGGCGTGGACATCAAGCCCGGCAACGCCTTGCCGATGCAGGACATTCCGGTCGGCACCATTATCCACAACATCGAAATGAAAGTCGGCAAGGGCGGCCAGATTGCCCGTTCCGCCGGTACCTACGCCCAGATCATCGGCAAGGACCAGGGTTATGCCCAACTGCGGCTCAGCTCAGGCGAACTGCGTTTGGTCCGGTCCGAATGCATGGCCACCATCGGCGCCGTGTCCAACCCCGACCAGAAGAACATCAAACTGGGTAAGGCCGGACGCAACCGCTGGCTGGGCAAGCGCCCATCGGTGCGTGGCGTGGCCATGAACCCGATCGATCATCCTCATGGTGGCGGCGAAGGCCGCACCAGCGGCGGCCGTCATCCGGTTACGCCCTGGGGTAAGCCCACGAAGGGCAAGAGAACCCGTTCCAACAAAAAGACGGACCGCCTGATTATGCGCCGCCGTCACGCTAAGAAATAAGGAGGACGTTCGAAGTGCCCCGCTCCATCTGGAAAGGACCCTTTGTCGATGGCTATCTGCTGAAAAAAGCGGAAGCTGCGCGTGCCTCGACCCGCAACGACATTATCAAAACGTGGTCCCGACGTTCGACCGTTCTGCCGCAGTTCGTCGGTTTGACCTTCGGCGTCTACAACGGCCGCAAATTCGTACCCGTTCTGGTGACCGAAGACATGATCGGCCACAAAATGGGTGAATTCTCTCCGACCCGCACCTACCTCGGCCATACGGCTGACAAAAAGGCACGGAGGGTATAACTCATGGGTAAGAAATCATTCGGCCGCGCCATTGCTGACAACGAAGCCATGGCCTATGCCAAGCAACTCCGCACCAGCCCCCAGAAACTGAACCTGGTGGCTCAAACCATTCGCGGCAAATCCTGCGAAGCGGCGCTGACCGAGCTTGAATTTTCGCGTCGCCGCATTTCCGGTGAGGTCAAAAAACTGCTGGAAAGCGCCATCGCAAATGCCGAAAACAATCATCAGTTGGATGTCGACCGGTTGTATGTCCACGAAGCCAGCGTTGGCAAAACCATGGTCTTGAAACGTTGGCGCGCCCGTGCGCGGGGACGTGTCGGCCGCATCCAAAAACCTTTCAGCAATATGCGTTTGATTATTCGCGAACGTGAGGAGACAGCTTAATGGGACAGAAGGTCAACCCCATCGGCCTCAGGCTGGGTATCAACCGGACATGGGATTCTCGTTGGTATGCAGATAAAAATTATGCCGATCTTTTGCATGAAGACCTGAAAATCCGGTCTTTCCTGTTCAAGAGGCTGTCTCAGGCCGGCATTTCCAAAGTGCTGATCGAACGCCCCGCTAAAAAGGCCCGCGTGACCATTCACACGGCACGGCCCGGCGTCGTCATCGGCAAGAAAGGCGTCGACATCGAAAACCTGCGGCGGGAAATTTCCAAGATGACCGGTTCGGAAGCGCATCTGAACATCGTCGAAATCCGCAAACCGGAAATCGACGCCCAACTGGTCGCCGAAAACGTCGCCCAGCAGATGGAACGCCGCGTTTCCATTCGCCGCGCCATGAAGCGTGTTGTCCAGGCCGCCATGCGCATGGGCGCCGGCGGCATCCGGATCAACTGCGCCGGGCGTCTGGGCGGTGCGGAAATCGCCCGTACCCAATGGTACCGCGAAGGCCGGGTTCCGCTGCACACCTTGCGGGCCAATGTGGATTACGGTGAATCCACCGCGCACACCACGTATGGCGCGTGCGGCGTCAAGGTCTGGATTTACAAGGGTGAAATCATGGAACACGACCCCATGGCACTCGACAAACAGGCGCAAAACCAACAGCCGCAACGCTAAGCGTTGAGGCATGTTAAGAAGAATTTAGGAATAGACCGATGCTAAGTCCGAAAAATCTAAAATACCGGAAGGCCCACAAAGGCCGTATCCATGGCAAGGCGAAAGGCGGCACGACGTTGAATTTCGGCTCCTTTGGCCTCAAAGCGCTGTCCCCGCAACGGGTTACCTCGCGCCAGATTGAAGCCGCGC
>JAESSX010000044.1 GCA_016763915.1 Rhodospirillales bacterium | reverse complement strand
TCGACCTGCTTGATCAAATTCCCCAGGACCGTCATTTTCGACGAAATCTTGGCCCCGCCGACGAGCGCCGCGACCGGGCGTTGGGGGCTTTCCAGGGCATGAGACAGGGCGTCGAGTTCGGCCTGCATCAGCCGTCCGGCGGCCGACGGCAGCAGCCGCGCAATGGCCTCGGTCGAGGCATGGGCGCGGTGGGCGCAGGAAAAGGCGTCGTTGACGTACAGATTGCCCAATCCGGCCAGCTTGCCGGCGAATTCGATATCGTTGGCTTCTTCTTCGGCGTAAAAACGCAGGTTCTCAAGCATCGCAACACCGCCCGGCGAGACCGCTTGCGCCGCCTTTTCGGCCTCCGGACCGACGCAGTCCATGGCAAAGGCGATGTCGCGGCCCAACGCATCGGCCAGGGCGCGGGCGACCGGGGCCAACGACATCTCGGGCTCCACCTTGCCCTTGGGGCGACCGAAATGGGACATGATGAGGACGGCGGCCCCGGCGGCGGTCAGGTCCCGGATGGTTGCAAGGGACCGGTCGATGCGGGTGGAATCGGTGACGCGGCCGTCTTTCATCGGCACGTTGAGGTCCAGGCGCACGAGGACGCGTTTGCCCTGCACGTCGAGGTCGTCGATGGTTTTGAAACTGCTCATAAGGCCCCCTTTATGTTCAACCGCCGTTATCCCCCGGGAGGCGGTTACTGCACAAGACCTGTTTGGGGTGTCGCCGGCCACTCGAAAGGGTGGGGCGTCAGGACGCGGCCACCGCGCCGCCGGAACCGATGAGGATTGTTCCGGCGCTCCGGTTCAGGCGCCTCATGGCGGTTTTCGAGGAGAACAGCCGGCGTGCCCGCGCCGCCGCGTAGGCATAAGCCGTTAGCGTAGTGCCGAGAATGCCCAAGAACATGGCCGTCAGCAGACCCATGTCGGTGATGCTTAATAGCGCCAGGTCGACAAAGGTCGGCAACAGACCAAGATAGAACAAGATCACTTTGGGATTGCCGAAGGACAGCAGCAGGCCGCTGATAAAGGCTTTGCCCCGGTTTCCGGCTTCAATGGGGTGCGTTTCCAGGCAGGTCGGCGTCGTCCGCCACAGCTTGATCCCGAGGTAGATCAGGTAACCGCCGGCGATCAGCCGGATGACGAAGAAAAATTCCCCGAACTGATGCGCGATTACGGCCAGACCCGTAAAGGCGAAGGCCAGATACAGCAAGTCACCGGTCATGATGCCGACGATAAACACCAGGGTCGGGGCGAAGCCTTGAAACAGGGCGCGGCCGACGGTGGCGAAAACGCCGGGACCCGGCGTCGCCTTGATGATGAAGCTGGCGAGCAAAAGCGCGATGATGGTTTCGGTACTCATAGGAAGAATATGGCACGGGACCTTTTATTTCTGCAAGGCCTCGGCCCGGGCCTGGGCCTGTTTCGATTTTTCCGCGTCCCCCAGCACCTTATACGCCCGCGCCAGCCGCTGCCAGCCGGCCAGGTCGTCGGGGTTGTCCTTGAGCCGGTCGGCGAGCCTTTGGACCATGGTGCGGATCATCTTCTGGCGATCATCGGCCGACATCTGCTGCGCCGCCTTGACGTCTTCGGCGCTTGGGCCCCTTGGCGCGGCAGGCATGGACGATTGCGGTAATGCCGGCGCCGCCCGGGAGGTGCCGAGACCCCGGGTCAAAGACAACGCCAGCGCCCGACCCGACGGTTTGACCGTCGCCGGGTCGATGCCCAATTCCCCGGCGATGCCGGTGACCTGTCCGGTCAGGGTTTCCATCCACGGCGCGTCGTCCTCCGACAGCGCGATGAGATCGATCCAGTCCTGCAACGCGCCTTTCAGGTCGCCGGCCTGGGCCTTTGCCAAGCCTAAGTAATAGCGCGCCTTGGGGGCGAAGGGGTCGGCGGCGAGGATTTCGGCGAACAGCTTTTTCGGCGCCGCCTGGATCTTGCCGTCCTCGGCCAGGACCATCGCCTCGGCGTAATCGGCGGTGATGTCCGGGCGCCGTCCCGACAGCTCCATGGCGCGGCGGAAGGCGGCCAGGGCGCCCCGGGATTCGTCGAGGGTCATATAGGTCCGGCCCAACAGCAGCCATCCCCGGATGTCATCGGGGTTCTTTTTCAGGGTTTCGATCAGGCGCGCCACCAACTGCATCACCTCGCGGCGTTCCAGGCGGCCTTCGCGGTCGGCGATCTCGGCGCCGATGTCGCGCTCGGCGTAGGGCCGGTCGGGCAAATCCGGAGACCCCTTGTAGGCATATATGGCGAAGGCCCCGGCGGCGAAGACGACCGCAAGCAGCCCGGCGATGGCGAGGCTGCGGGACGGCGCGGGACCGGCCTTGCCGTCGGCGGAGTCCGCCATGGAACCGTCGGCGGCCTTCAACATGCGGCGCTGAATTTCGATTTTGGCGGCCTCGGCCTCGGCCTCGCCCAAAAGCCCGCGCTCGAAGTCGCGGTCGATCTCGGCCAACTGGTCCTTATAGACGGTGATGTCGTAATCGACGCGCCTCGCCACCAGGCGTGACGGGCGCTTCAGCAACGGCGCCGCTATCAGGACCAGGGTGACGACGGTCATCAGGGCGGCGGACAGCCAGAATGCGTTCACGTCTCGTCACCTTTCAAAAGCGCGTCGAGGCGGCGCTTCTCGTCGTCGCTGAGGGGGGCCGGTTTCGGCACCGCCTTCGCCGCACCGGCGCCGGCAGTCCGGCGCCGGCGGAAGAACACGAAGACCGCCAAAAGCCCGGACAAGCCGATGGCCGCCGGTCCCAGCCACAAGGCCAGGGTCGATGCCATGAACGGCGGCTTCAACAGGACAAAATCGCCGTAGCGGGCGACGACGAACTCGATCACCTGGTCGTCGTTGTCGCCGGCCGTCAGCCGTTCGCGCACCAGAACCCGCAGGTCCTTGGCCAGTCCGGCGTCGGAATCATCGATCGACTGGTTCTGGCAGACCAGGCAGCGCAGTCCCTTGGAAATTTCCCGGGCGCGGCCCTCCAGCACCGGGTCGTCCAGAATTTCGTCCGGGTTGACGGCCAAAACGGGAAAATTCCATGCCGAGGCCAATATCAGCAAAGCCCCGGCGAGGGCGAAAAGAGGCGTTTTCTTCATTGGCTTAACGTCCTGATCAGGGGCAGGATTTCGGTGTCGAGCCGTTCGGCGGAGATCGGTCCGACGTACTTGTAGCGAATGACGCCGGCGGCATCGATGATGAAGGTTTCCGGAATGCCGTAGACGCCGAAATCGATGGCGACGCGGCCCTTGGTGTCGGCGCCGTGGGCATCATAGGGGTCGCCCAGGTCGGCCAGCCACTTCAGGGCGGCTTTCGAATCGTCCTTGTAGTTGAGGCCGTAGACCCTGGCCACCTTCATTTCCGCCAGCCGCATGATAACCGGATGTTCGACGCGGCACGGCACGCACCACGACGCGAACACGTTGAGCACCGTGACCCCCCGGCCCTTGAGGTCGGCGCTGGAAAACCCCTGGCCCGGACCACCCTCGATGGGCGGCAGGGTGAAGTCCGCCACCGGCTTGTCGATCAGCACCGAGGGCAGGATTTTCGGGTCCTTGGTCAGGCCGATGCCGAAATAGACCGCCATCACCAGAAACACGGCAAGCGGCAGCAGGGAAAAGAAACGTTTCTGCACGACGGGCGTTCCTTCGCTCAGGCCCGGGCCGGTTGGACGGCCCGGTCGGGACCCGGGGCGCTGCGTTTGGCGGGGGCGCCGATGCGGTGGCGGCGGTCGGTCAGGCTGAGTATCCCGCCGCTGACCATGACCAGAATCCCGGCCCACATCCACGCCACCAGCGGATTGAAATAGAGCCGCGTGACATAGGCCCCGGTGTCGGCGTCCTTGTCGCCGACGACGGCGTACAGGTCGCCCCAGAACAGGGAGTGGATGCCGGCTTCGGTGGTCGGACGCTGGGAAACGTTATAGACGCGCTTTTCCGGGTTGAGCGTCACCACCGGGCGGCCATCCCTGGCGACGCGGAAGGTGCCCCGGACGAGGGAATAATTGGGCCCCTTGCCGTCTTCGGCGCCGTCGAAGGTGAAGTCATACCCGGCGACGGTGACGGTGTCGCCCGGTTTCATGGCCTGGATGCTTTCCGTCTGCCAGCCGCCGGCCCCGGTCATGCCGGCGATGACGATGGCGAGCCCGAGATGGCCGAGCGTCATGCCCCACGCCGCCCGGGGCGTGCGCATCAGCCTGCGCAGGCTTTCCGCAACCGGGACCCTGAACAGGCGGATGCGCCCGGCCAGTTCGACCAGCGTGCCGGCCAACAGCCACGCCGCCAGCCCGGCGCCGATAACGCCCATGAAGGGGCCGTCGGCGACCCAGGACCAGACGGCCAGCATGACGAGCACGGCCGCGCTCATCGCCAGCCACAGGCGGTTGAGCGCCGGTTTCAGGTCGGCCCGCTTCCACGACAGCATCGGGCCGACCGCCATGGCGGCGATCATCGGCATCATCAACGGAATGAAGACGGCATTGAAGAACGGCGCGCCGACCGAAATCTTGCCGCCGCCGACGGCGTCGAGCAGCAACGGATACAGCGTGCCCAACAGCACCGCCGCCGCCGCCGTCGCCATGATCAGGTTATTCAGCAACAGCGCGCCTTCGCGCGAAATCGGCTGAAAAATGCCGGTGCTGACCAACGACGGCGCCCGCCAGGCATACAACGCCAGCGAGCCGCCGATGACGATGATCAGCAGGGCCAGAATAAAGACGCCGCGCGCCGGGTCGGAGGCGAAGGTGTGAACCGACGTCAACACGCCCGAGCGCACCAGGAAGGTGCCCAAAAGGCTCAGCGAAAAGGCGATGATGGCCAACAGGATGGTCCAGCCCTTCAGGGTGTCGCGTTTCTCGACCACGGTGGAGGAATGAAGCAACGCGGTGCCGGCCAGCCACGGCATGAACGAGGCGTTTTCCACCGGGTCCCAGAACCACCAGCCACCCCAGCCCAGTTCGTAGTAGGCCCACCAGGAGCCCAGGGCGATGCCGACGGTGAGAAAGCTCCAGGCGACGGTGGTCCAGGGGCGCGCCCAGCGCGCCCAGGCCGGGT
>JAESSX010000043.1 GCA_016763915.1 Rhodospirillales bacterium | reverse complement strand
TTTCCAGGCGATGCCCGCGCCGGCCGGTTGCGTGTGCTGGCGTCCGGCCGGGCCGGCGATGACGGGGCGTTGAGAATTCACCAGGACGCCGCCGTCATGGGCGCAACCCTTGCGCCCGGGGAGGAAGCCGTGCACGGCTTGGCGGATAACCGCCATGCATATCTGGTGCCGGCACGCGGCGACATTCTGGTCAACGGAATCGCGGCTGCGGAGCGCGCCGGCGTGCTGGTTTCCGGCGAACAGCAAATTACCATCCAGGCTTCGAGCGAGGCCGAGGTGGTTTTGGTCGACGTGGCGTAAGGGGGCAGGGATGGCAGCCTCCGGTTCAACAAAAGTCGTCATCGCGGCGCTGGTCGGCAACGGGTTGATCGCGGTCACCAAATTCGCCGCTTCGGTCTATACCGGCAGCTCGGCGATGATGAGCGAAGGCATTCATTCGGTCGTCGATACCTGTAACCAGGCCTTGTTGTTGTACGGCATTCATCGTTCGGCCCGTCCCGCCGACAAGAAACACCCCTTTGGCTATGCGCGGGAAATCTATTTCTGGGCCTTTGTCGTCGCCGTTCTGATTTTCGCCGTCGGCGCCGGGGTGTCCGTTTACGAAGGCGTGCAAAAGCTGCTTAAGCCGAACCCGGTGCGCGACGCCTTTGTCAATTATATCGTCCTCGGCGTGGCGTTCGTGTTCGAAGCCGGCGCGTGGTGGATGGCGCTGCGCGAATTCACCCGCCAGAAGGGGGAGTTGGGCTATCTGGAGGCCGTACGCCGAAGCAAGGATCCGGCCCTGTTCACGGTTTTGTTCGAAGACACGGCGGCGATGCTGGGCATTGTCGTCGCCTTTGCCGGCATCTGGCTGGGCCAGGCGATGGGGTTGGAGTGGATGGACGGTGCGGCGTCGATCGTCATCGGCGTCATCCTGACCGTCGTCGCCGCCCTTCTGGCTTATGAATGCAAGGGGCTTCTGGTTGGCGAAGGGGCGTCGGAAAAAGTGGTCGACAGTATCCGCGCCCTGATCGAAAGTCATTCCGCCGACGCCACCATCAATGAATTTCTGACCATGCAGCTGGGGCCCAACGACGTGCTGGTGACCATCAGCCTGGATTTCGCCGGCAATCTGACCGCCTGGGACGTGGAGCGCCACGTCAGCGAGATGGAGACCAAAATCAAGACCGCCCACGCGGAAGTCAAACGGGTGTTCATCGAGGCCCAGAGCTTCGCCGCCCATTTGCGCCAGCAGCAATGAGGGAAAGAATGCGTTCATGAAAATCCAGTTTCTCGGTTGCGGCGACGCCTTCGGTTCCGGCGGGCGTCTGAATACGTGTTTCCTGGTCGATACCGCCGACACCCGGTTTCTGATCGATTGCGGGGCGACGTCGCTGGTCGCCATGAACCGGTGCGGCGTCGATCCCAATTCCATCGACATGATTTTGCTCACACACCTGCACGGTGACCACTTCGGCGGCGTGCCGTTTGTTCTGGTGCATGCCCATTCCGCATCGAAGAGGGAACGGCCGCTTTTGATCGTCGGGCCCAGGACCACCGAACAGAGGGTCATGGAATCGCTCGCGGTGTTGTATCCCGGGGCGCAAAACAACCCGTGGCGGTTCGACTTGCGGTTCGAGGAATACGAGGTCGAACAGGAATGGCGCTCAGATTCCATATCGGTGACCGCCTTTCAGGCCGCGCACAAGGCGGGGGAGGGGCCGGCGTGTGCGCTCCGGGTAACGGCGGACGGCAAAACGGTGACCTATTCCGGCGACGGCGGTTGGTCCGAGGGGCTGGCCAAGGCGGCGTCCGGGGCTGACCTGTTCATTGCCGAGGTCAATTTCTACGACAAGCCGGTCAACTTCCACATGAGCCTGGTGACCCTGATGCAACACCTGGACGACATCGCCGCGAAACGGGTTATTCTGACCCACATGGACGAAGACATGCTGGAACGGGTCAAAAGCCTTGATTTTGAGACCGCCCAGGACGGTAAAACCGTTGAAATATAACACCTTTTGATGGCGCCGCCCGAACCGGAAATAGTTGCCGGGCAGGGCCTGCCGGGGGCAGGGTGAAGATCCGCCGTGGTCCCGAAAAAATCCTTCAACACATTGAAATAAAAAGATTCTTCTGTTTGGCACGCATCCTGCTTTAGAAACGGCAACGAACGCCGGAAACAGCCCCGATCCCAACGGCTGACAGGCGATCGAAAGCAAAGACGGGAACAAGAAGAAGGACGGGTACAATGGAAGCTTTACGAATTGCGGCATCGGGAATGATGGCCCAGCAATACAACACCGAAGTGGTGGCGAATAACCTGGCCAACATGAACACCACCGGCTATCAGCGCCGGCGGGCGGAATTTTCCGATCTGATTTACAAGGTGTCGGAGCGCAAACCATCGATTTCATCGCGCGCCGGCAGAGCCGTGCCCGGCGGCATCGAAAGTGGCAAGGGCGTGCGGATGGGGTCGATCTACCGGGTCAGCGAACAGGGCTCGTTGACGGCCACGTCCAACAATTTCGACCTGGCTATTCAGGGCGGAGGGTATTTCCAGATTCTGTTGCCCAACGGCGATACGGGCTACACCCGGGACGGTGCGTTTCAGCTCAACGCAACCGGCCAGCTGGTTACCAATGACGGGTTCCCGGTTCAGCCGGGCATTATCATTCCTGCGGGCGCCATCGACGTCACCATCAACGCCTCGGGCGAGGTGTTGGTCACCGAAAAATCCGGTGAGGAGCCGACCAATATCGGCACCATCCAGATCGCCACCTTCCCCAACGAAGGCGGGCTGGAAGCCATGGGCGACAACCTGTTCCGGGCGACCCGGACATCGGGCCCGGCGACCGTCGACAACCCGGCGCAGGCAGCCTACGGATCGTTGATGCAGGGCTACCTGGAATCCTCCAACGTCGACCCGATTTCCGAGATTGCCGCCCTGATCGCGGCGCAGCGGGCGTACGAGATGAATTCCAAGGTCGTGCAGGCCGCGGACCAGATGATGGGACCGGCCCGTTAACCGATAAGGGTTGACCGGACCCCCCGTTGCGGGGGTTTGCGGAGCCGGATTCCAGTCCTTCCCCGATCCCCCGGCGGCGACAGCTTCGCCGGGGGATTTTTTTTGTTTACCGGTGACGTCTGTCGTTGCTCCGGACGGGGTGATCCGCCATACAGGCTTCGATGTTTGGGTAAGAGACTGATGGCCGGCGCACCACCACCACACCATACAATTGAGAGCATTCCGCGCCGGGCAACCGCCCGGGTGGT
>JAESSX010000042.1 GCA_016763915.1 Rhodospirillales bacterium | reverse complement strand
ATTGTTGTCGTACCAGAGGATGGTGTTGCGTTTTTCCGCGCCCCACTGGTAGTTGCGGAAAACGACCATGGTTATGGACGGACATTCTTCGCGGCCGCACGAGGTCATCTCGTTCATGGAGATGCCGAACGCGCCATCCCCGGCGAAACCGACAACGGGGACATCGGGGCAGCCGATCTTGGCGCCGAGAATGGCCGGGAAGCCATATCCGCAAGGGCCGAAAAGCCCCGGAGACAGATATTTCCGGCCTTCCTCGAAGGTCGGATAGGCGTTGCCGATGGCGCAATTGTTGCCGATATCGGTGGAAATAATGGCGTCTTTCGGGAGACCGTCCTGAATGGCGCGCCACGCCATGCGCGGCGACATCAGGTCGGAGTCACGCTCACGCGCTTCGGCGTTCCAGGTGGTTCCGGGATCGTCCTCCTCGTGGTCCAGGCTGGTGAGGGTTTGCAGCCAGGCGGACTTGGTCTGATGGATGAGCGCCTTGCGGTCTTCGCGGCCGTCGTTGCCGGCGCTCGCCGACAGTTGCTCCAGAATCGCCCGCGCCACCATTTTGGCGTCGCCGCAAATTCCAACCGAGACCTTTTTCGTCAGGCCAATGCGGTCGATATTCAGATCGACCTGAATGATTTTGGCGTCTTTCGGCCAATAATCGATGCCGTATCCGGGCAGGGTCGAGAACGGATTGAGCCTTGTTCCCAACGCCAGAACCACATCGGCCCGGGCGATCAGTTCCATCGCCGCCTTGGAGCCGTTGTAGCCCAGGGGTCCGCACGCCAGCGGGTGGCTGCCGGGGAAACTGTCGTTGTGCTGGTAGCCGTTGCAAACCGGGGCGTCCAGGCGCTCGGCGAGGGCCACACACTCGGCGATTGCGCCGCCGATGACAACGCCGGCGCCGGACAGAATGACCGGGAAACTGGCGTCGGACAGCAGTGCCGCCGCCTCGGCAATCGCAGCACTTCCGCCCTGCGGGCGTTCGAGGCGGACGATCTGGAGCAGGTCGATGTCGATCACGTGCGTCCAGTAATCGCGGGGCACATTAATTTGCGCGGGCGCCGAACCACGGATCGCTTTTTCGATAACGCGATTGAGGACTTCGGCCACCCGGGTTGGATCGCGCACTTCTTCCTGATAGCAGACCATGTCCCTGAACAGGGCCATTTGCTCGACTTCCTGGAAGCCGCCCTGGCCGATTGTCTTGTTGGCGGCCTGCGGCGTTACCAGCAGCATCGGCGTATGGTTCCAATAGGCGGTTTTGACGGGCGTCACGAAATTGGTAATGCCGGGGCCGTTCTGGGCAATGGCCATCGCCATTTTTCCGGTGGCCCGGGTGTAGCCGTCACACATCATGCCGGCGTTGACCTCGTGGGAGCAGTCCCAGAACGTAATGCCGGCTTTTGGGAAAAGATCCGAAACGGGCATCATTGCCGAGCCGATAATCCCGAACGCGTTGTCAATGCCATGCATTTGCAAGACCTTCACAAAGGCCTCTTCCGTCGTCATCTTCATGGATGTGTTTCCTTATAACCGTTTTTTTTTAGGTTGTTTGAAGGAAAGATTAGGGGGTTTGCCGGGGGCAGACAAGCTCCCACCCGCCTGCCATAATTGCCGGCCAGAAAAACCAGCAACCCCGGGAGGTCGCTTATGCAATACACCGCAAACACGCTTGAAAACCACTGGATGCCGTTTACCGCGAACCGGGATTTCAAGAACGATCCCCGGCTGATAGTCCGGGGCGAGGGCGTTTATTACTGGGACCACAAGGGCGGCAAGATCCTGGACGGATCGTCCGGGCTGTTCTGTAGCGCCGCCGGTCACTGCCGGCCGGAAATCGCCGAAGCCGTCTACAAACAGCTCCAGGAAAACGATTTTGCCCCGCCCTTTCAGATGGGCCACCCGGGGGCGTTCGAGTTGGCCGGGAAAGTCTCGCGCCTGACGCCGGACGGCATGGACCATGTGTTCTTCGCCAATTCCGGTTCCGAGGCCGTGGATACGGCGCTGAAGATCGCCATGGCCTATCACCGTGCCAATGGCGAAGGTCAGCGTACCCGCTTCGTGTCGCGCGAGCGGGCCTATCACGGCGTCAACATCGGCGGCACGTCGTTGGGCGGCATGGTCAAGAACCGCGAGACGTTTTCCGGCGTCATGCCCGGCGTCGTCCATATGCGCCATACCTGGCTCGAGGAAAACCGTTTTGCCAAAGGCCAGCCCGAACACGGCGCCTATCTGGCGGAAGACCTGCAGCGCGCCGCCGAGAACTACGGCGGGTCCACCATCGCGGCCTGCTTCATCGAGCCCATCGCGGGGTCCACGGGCGTCCTGGTGCCGCCGGTGGGGTACCTGGAACGGCTGCGCGAAATTTGCGACGCGCACGGTATTTTGCTGGTGTTCGACGAGGTCATCTGCGGCTTCGGGCGTACCGGCAAGGCGTTCGCGGCGCAGTCCTTCGGCGTTACGCCCGATATCATCACCATGGCCAAGGCGCTGACCAACGGCGCCGTGCCGATGGGGGCGGTTGCCGTGCGCGACGAAATCTACCAAACCGTGGTCGATGCGTCGCCGGAGAATGCCATCGAAATGTTCCACGGCTATACCTATTCGGGGCACCCGGTGGCGTGCGCGGCGGGGCTGGCGACGCTGGAGATTTTTGAACAGGAAAACCTGTTCGAGCGCGCGGCTGAACTAACGCCCTATTTCCTCGACCAGGTGTTCTCGCTCCAGGAGCTGGACATCGTCACCGACATCCGGGGCTACGGCCTGATCGCCGGTTTCGACATCGCGCCGGGGGCCGCGCCGGGCGCGCGCGGCACCCGGTTGCAAAAGGATTTGTTCTGGAGCGGCCTGCACGTGAAGTTCACCGGCGACACCGGGATCATCGCGCCGCCGTTGATCGCCGAAAAGGAGCACATTGACCAGATCGTCGGGCTTCTCAGGGAAAAGCTGGCGGAGCTTTAGGCATGCGGGCCCTGTTGCAGCGGGTTTCCGAGGCCTCCGTCGCCGTCGACGGCGAAACGCTGAGCGAGATCGGCGCCGGGCTGGTGGTGTTCGTCTGCGCCGAAAAAGGCGACGGCGAGGCCGGGGTCGAGACCTTCGCCCGCAAGATCGCCAATATGCGCCTGTTCGCCGACGCGGACGGCAAGACCAACCTGTCGATTCTCGATGTCGCCGGCGCGGCGCTCATCGTCAGCCAGTTCACCCTGGCCGCCGAATGGCGCAAGGGAAACCGCCCCGGTTTTTCCGCCGCCGCCGACCCGGAAACGGCGCAACGATTGTACGAATACTTTTGCCAACGGCTGGCCGGCGAAGGGGTGGCGGTGAAGACGGGCAAATTCCGCGCCCACATGGCGGTCCGCCTGATCAACGACGGGCCGATGACGATCTGGATGGACTCGGGCGAGCGCTAGAGCATTTCCGGTTCACATTGGTTCACCGGAAATGCCCTGGCTCTTTGT
>JAESSX010000041.1 GCA_016763915.1 Rhodospirillales bacterium | reverse complement strand
TTCCAGCGTCGCCTGCCAGGCCGCGTCGCCGCCGCCGTCGCGCAGCAGAGCCGTGCGTTCGCGCATGGCGTGGTCATAGGCGTTGACCCGCCCGGCGTGGGCCGGGTCGGAATCGAATACCAGCCGGTCGAGGAACCGCCTGCGCGCCCCCGGCCCTTCGAGAAACAGCCGGTCCATCTGCGGCGTCAGCCATAACGCGCCGGCGTGCTCAGCCAACGCCGCCTGGCTTTTGACGATTTCCCCGTCGATCTTGACGATGCGTTTGTCGCGCCCGCCCGTCGCGCCGGCCTCATAAGCGGTGCCGATCTCGACTTCGCCGGCGGGTGTGCGCAACACCGCCGCCACGCCCCGGGGACGCAAAGGCGGGGCGGATTGCGGGTCGGCAGTGGCACCGCCGCGGCGCGCCACATCGCTCAGCCGCGCGCGGCGCAGCCCACGGCCCGGCACCAGGAACGACAGCCCTTCGAGCAGGTTGGTCTTGCCGGCGCCGTTGGGCCCCGTCAACACCACCGGTGCGGCATCCAGGTCCAGGCGCTGGTGGCGGTAGCAGCGGAAATCCGTCAACGTCAGCCGCTTGACGGAAATTCCGCCGCAACGGGAAACGGGTTCTCCTTGCGGAGCCGTGTCCGGGGACAAGTCCACTTTCGCCAAGCCTTGCGATCGCAACAGGGTGTTCTCCCTAAACTCGCATGGGCATCAAAACGTAAAGTGCGCCGGCCTCATCCGCTTCGCTGAGAATGGTCGGTGAGGCCGCGTCCGCCAGCAGCAATCGGGTGGCGTCGCCTTCCATCTGGCGGATGATGTCCAGCAGGTAGCCGGCGTTGAAGCCGATTTCCATGGCATCCCCCTGATAGGCGACTTCCAGTTCCTCGGTGGCGCTGCCGTCTTCGGCGCTGGACGCCGACAGGATCAGGCTGCCGCTGGCCAGGTTCATCTTTATGGCGCGGGATTTCTCGGTAGAAATCGCCGACACCCGGTCGACCGCGGCCGCGAACCCCTTGGTGTTCACGTCCAGCTGCTTGTCGTTGCCTTCGGGAATAACCCGCTGGTAATCGGGGAACGTGCCGTCGATCAGCTTCGACGTCAGCACCGCATCATCCAGGGAAAAACGGATTTTCGCCTCAGACAGCCCGACGGCGACGTCCGCCGTGGTTTCGTCCACCAACTTGTGCAGTTCGCCCACCGTCTTGCGCGGGACAATCACGCCGGGCATGCCCTCGGCGCCCGCGGGCAGCGGAATTTCCATGCTGGCCAGCCGGTGACCGTCGGTGGCGACGGCGCGCAACACGCCCGCGCCGTCCCTCTCAGCGGTGTGCAGATAAATGCCGTTCAGGTAATACCGCGTTTCCTCGGTCGAGATGGCGAACCGGGTCTTGTCCATCAGGGCCTTGATTTCCGCCACCGTGAGCGTGAATTCGTGGCCCAGGTCGCCGCCCGACAGGACCGGGAAGTCGTCGATCGGCAGGCACGTGAGGGTAAACCGCGAGCGCCCCGACGACAGCACCAAATGCCCTTCGCCGTCGGCCTCCAGCGCCACCTGGGCGCCGTCGGGCAGCTTGCGCACGATATCATACAGGGTATGGGCCGGGGCCGTGGTGGCGCCCGGCTGGGAAATGTCTGCGGCCACGGATTCGGCGATATCCAGGTCCATATCGGTGGCGTTCAGCGCCAGTTTTCCGTCCTGGGCGTCCAGTTTCAGGTTTGAAAGAATCGGGATTGTGTTGCGGCGTTCGACGACGCTTTGCACATGGCCTAGGGACTTCAACAAAGCGGCCCGCTCAATAGTCAATTTCATGATGTGATTTCAAGCCTTTAGAGTAATTCCAGCCGATCGGGTAAGGGTATGGGAAAAGCGCCGGCCGGCGCCGGTAACCGCCCCCCTGAATATTCAGGGCAGTATACCAGAAGACCCTGGAATCGTAACCTTTTTCCGCCACAAAACGGCGGCTGGGCGAATGGTCGGAAAAGCTGCGCAGATGAGGCCGCGAAGGGCCGCCGGTCAGCCTTCCAGCATCCGGCGCAGCAATTCCACGTCTTCGGCGAACGAGGGGTCGTGTTCGCGCAACTCGTCGACCCTTTTCACCGCGTGCATCACGGTGGTGTGGTCGCGGCCGCCGAATTTGCGGCCGATTTCCGGCAGCGAGCGGGCGGTCAGCTGTTTCGCCAGATACATGGCTACCTGGCGGGGCCGGGCGACGGAGCGCGCGCGCCTGGCCGAGTGCATGTCCGACGTGCGGATATTGAAATGCGCGGCGACGCGTTTCTGGATATCCTCGATGGTGACGCGGCGGTCGTTGGCCCGGAGCAGGTCATGCAGCACGTCCTGGGTCGCCTCCAGCGAGATTTCCCGGCCCACCAGTTGGGCATGGGCGACGACCCGGTTGAGCGCGCCCTCAAGTTCGCGCACGTTGGCGGTGATCTTGTGGGCCAGGAATTCCATAACCTTGGGCGGCACCGTAACCGACAGCTGTTCGGCTTTGGACTGCAGGATGCCGAGCCGCAGCTCGTAGGTGGTGGCGTGAATATCGGCGACCAGGCCGCAATTGAGCCGCGAAATCAGCCGTTCCTCCATGCCTTCCAGGTCCGACGGCGACCTGTCCGACGAAATCACGATTTGGCGGCCCTGATCGACCAGGGCGTTGAAGGTGTGGAAGAATTCCTCCTGGGTCGAGTCCTTGCCGCCGATGAACTGCACGTCGTCAATCATCAGCACGTCGATGGAGCGGAACTGGTCCTTGAAATCCACCGTGTTCTTTTCGCGCAGCGCGCGGATGAACCGGTACATGAACTTTTCCGCCGACAGATAGATGACGGTGCGGTCCGGGGTTTGTTTGCGGATATGCCAGGCAATGGCGTGCATCAGGTGAGTCTTGCCGAGGCCGACACCGCCGTACAGGAACAGCGGATTGAACTGCGCCGTTGACGCCTCGGCGACACGCCGGGCGGCGGCATAGGCGAATTCATTCGGCTTGCCGACGACGAAATGCTCGAAATCGAAACGACGGTCCAGCGGCGCGCTGATGTCGGGCGCGGGCCGGGCTTCGAACCGGTTGTCGGACACGGACGGGGAATTCGATAACCGCTTGGCCGGCCCCGCCGAAGGAACCTCGCGATCGGACTGGATGAACACCTCGACGCCCTGGACATTGGGGTCTTCCGCCGTCCACAACGCACACAGGCGGTCGGTGTAATGGGCGATGATCCAGTCGCGCATGAACCGGGTCGGCACGGAAATCCGGACCTCGCCGCCGACAATGCCGCGCAACGTCATCGGTTTCAACCAGCTCTGGTAGGCGGCTTCCCCGATTTCAGCCCGCAGCAAACCGCATACGACATTCCACTGCGCCGCCCAAACAGCGGCTTCATCGTTTTGGCTTGGGTCGGTTGCGACCGGTGCGGCGATGTCTTTATCCATGTTTCCCAATTGGCCCCCGAAAGGCCCATACGGACCCTTGTTACGCATTACTTTAAGTCGAAAACGCCGCCTGCAGGCGTGGCGGACAATACAACGCCGCCGGGAATATTCCTGTCTGGGGAACCACTGGCGATGGGCCAATGGTTTAAAAAGCTGCTGAGGCCGATTTCCAAATCTTGCGACCGCACGAAGGTCGTTCGAGGTGTCATTCCGTATTTTCGCCCATCTCACTGAACCGAGCTTGCCGGGACGTTTAGTCCAGAGTCCGGTTCTTCAAGATATTGCAGCCTTTGTTACCCCCCCTTTGAGAACAGATTTTGCTTTTAGTAATCGGATTCAGTTTTATAAAAAAAATTCTAACCATAAGTGCAAAAAAATAACCGGGTCTACTCCTGCCCAGCTTTCTTCACTTAAAAAGTTATCCTTTACACCACCACATCGACAAGAAGTATTACTTGAAGATTACTTAGTTGCATAAAATGTTAATATAATTATCAGAAATATCCATCCGGTGAATTCACGTTAACTATTTTGTTGAGAGCCAATATCGCCCCGTCTTGTGAGGACGAATATTAGGACCACAAGTTCACGCTGGCAACGTGATCGAAAAGAGAACGCCGCAAAAAAACTGAAATAAATTTCTTGACAAAAATCGTCCGGGGGAATCCT
>JAESSX010000040.1 GCA_016763915.1 Rhodospirillales bacterium | reverse complement strand
CCCGCCACAGCGCTCCGGGGCCGTCCGACACATGGCCCGCCCGGGTGACCGGGCTGACGGTGAGGCGACGCCATTCCAGCGATCCCGGCACGGTGGAAATGGGGAATTCCTCATGCCTGGCGACACCCGCCTCGGCGGCCGCGGCCAATCGCTGAAACGCCGCCAGCGCCATTTCATCCCCTGCCAACGCGCGCTGGATGGCTTCCAGCGACGTCACCCGGCCCGACGCGGTTTCGGCGGCCAGGCGGAACAGACGGTGGAAAGAGGCGTTTGTGTAAACAAAACGGCCATCGGCCGCCATCATCAACAAGCCCTCGGCGGATTCGTCGGCCGCAGCCCGCAGCAACCGCGAAGCCGAATCCCTGGCCCGCGACGCGCCCAGGGCCCACGCCAGGCCGGCAAAAGCGAGCAGCGCGAAACCAGACACATAGAGCGCCTGCATGGAGAAATCCTGTCCCTTGAGATGCAGAAACGCCGCCGCGCCCGCCAGCATCACGGTCACCATGGCCCACATCAACGGGAAGCGGACCAGCCACCGGACCGGGCCGCCGGCCGTGCGCCCGCGGTTGGATTTGTTCGCGTGATTTTTCCGAGACCCCGTCACCCCATGCTCCACTTCCGGTTCGTATTCGATCCGCTTATTGTACCCGCGGATTGCCTCAGGTAGAAGCTTCAGGAAGATCGCCCCGTTTGCGCATGACGAAGCCGATGACCTCGGCCACCGCTTTGAAGTGTTCGGTGGGGATTTCCTCGTCAATATCAACACCGGCATAGAGCGCGCGGGCCAAGGGCGGATTTTCCACCAGCGGCACGTCGTTGGCTTCGGCGACTTCCCTGATCCGCAGGGCCAGGTGATCGACCCCCTTGGCGACCAGCTTGGGCGCCGCCATGTCATCCATATTGTATTGCAGGGCAATGGCGTAATGGGTCGGGTTGGTGATCACCACGTCGGCATCGGGAACGGAGGCCATCATCCGTTGCTGGGCGCGTTCCATCCGCACCTTTCTGATCCGCGCCTTCACATGCGGATCGCCTTCGGATTGCTTGTGCTCGTCCTTGACCTCCTGCTTGGACATACGCATGCGTTTCATGAATTGATGTTTCTGAAACGCGAAATCGATCACCGCGACCAGGGTCATCACCCCGACGGTGCCGGCCACCAGCACGATGGCGATGACATAAATCCGGTCGAGGGACTGGGTCAGTTCCATCCTTGGTATTACCGTCAGATCCCCCAGCCACGGCACGGCCAGCAGGAAGGAAACCACGCCGACGGCGACCAGTTTCAGGATTCCCTTGAGGAATTCCATGAGCGCGCGCTGGGACACCATGCGCTTGGCTCCCTTGAGCAGGGAAATCTTTTTCAAGTCGAACTTCAGCTTATCCGGCGAGAACATCAGCCCGAACTGGGCGACGTTGGAGGTAATTCCGAGAACCAGCAAAAGCCCCAGCAACGGCCCCAGCAACAGGCCCAGGTCTCCCGTCACATCCGCCATCGTCAGGCGCAGATTATTTAAGTCCGCGGGAATGGCATGGGGCGATTGAATGAACGGCATGGATATATTGCGAACGCCGTCGGCGATGCCCGGCGCCATGAAAATCAACCCGGCGCCGCCGCCCATCAGGATCATCCAGGTTTTGACTTCCTGGGATTGGGCGACCTCGCCCTTCTCCCTGGCCTTGGCCAGTTTTCGCTCTGACGGTTCTTCTGTTTTTTGAGCATCGTCGTCTTCTTCGGCCATGATCCCGTCAATCCTGTATCGCCCGTTCCGCCCACAGTAGCGCCCAAACCCTTAAGGCAAGGTGAAGCTCTGATAGGCCTCCTCGAAATTTTGCAGAAACACCATCATTATGCCGGTGACGGTGACGACAAGGACCCAGATCTGCAACCCGATCTGGACCGGCAGGCCGAAGAAAAAGACCTGCAACTGCGGCATCAGCCGGCCCAGCAGGCCGAGGCCGATATAATACGTCAACCCGACAATGATAAACGGCGCCGACAACTTGACCCCAAGCGCGAAGCTGTCGGAGACGCGCCGGGCGACGACGTTGACAATATCCGCCATGGGCAGGGTCGCGCCCGGTTCCATCAGGGTATAGCTGTCGGCCACGGCGCGGAGCATCCCGTGGTGCAGGTCGGCGGTAAAGATCAGAACCGTCGCCATGATCAACAGGAAACTGGCGACGGTCGAGCTTTGCTGTTCGGCGATGGGGTCCTGGATCATCGCATTGGCCATGGACGACATATAGGCGATGACTGTTCCCGCCGTTTGCAGGGAGCCTATGAGAATCCGGGCGATGAGGCCGAAAAAAAACCCGATCAGGAATTCGCCGAGGACCAAGACGGCCATGCCGGCGATGGTCGGCGGGCGCACCGGCAGGCCGGCCATGAGGACCGGCGCCATGACGAAGCTGGTGGCCAGGGCTATGCCTAAGCGCATGCGCACGGGGACGAACCCGGCGCTGAACCCGGGCATCAGGGACATCGCCGTTCCGATACGGGTGAAAATCAGGAAAAAACCGAAAATGTTGAGCGTTAAAAGCTCTTCCAGCATGCCGTCACCCCAGAATAACGATCAGACCGAACAGTTCCTGGGAAAACTCGATCAACGTCGTCATCATGAAGGGCAGGAACACCAGCAGCGAAACAAAGATGACGACGATCTTGGGCACGAACGTCAGGGTCATTTCCTGAATGGTGGTCAGCGCCTGGAACAGCGCGATGACAAGACCGATCAGCAACCCGGCGGCCATGATGGGGGCCGACAATTGCAGGACGATCCAAATGCCGTTACGGCCGATTTCCAGGACGGCGGCTTCGCTCACGGGGTTCCCCTAGCTTTCACGCTGCAAGCCTGGATAAAGGAATGCCTAGATGGGCATGCGGATAATGTCCTTGTAAGCATCCAGGACCTTGTCGCGAATCGTTACCACAGTCTGTAACGTAATTTCGGCTTCCGCAACAGCGGTGACGACTTGGGAGATGTCGGCGCGTTCCGTAATCCCGGCGATGGAAAGCTGCTCGCTTCGCTCCCCGATCTTCTTGGCTTCCTCGATGGCGCCCTTGACCAGATCGGCGAAATTGCTTCCCGATGGACCGGCGGCGGATTCCCCTTTGGAGGGCGTGCGGCCCAGGGATGCGTCGTTATAGGCATTGATGGCGGTGGTGATGTTTTGCAACGGAGAGGTCATTGCTGTCTCCTGGTTTATCTATTATCCCGTTTAAATTTTCGTCTTATCTACCGGCCCGGCCGCTAACGCAGCAGGTCGATGGTCTGATTCAGCATTCCCTTGGAAATCTTGATCACGTTCAGGTTGGCTTCGTAGGACCGCTGGGCTTCGCGCATATCGGTCATTTCAATCAGGGTATTGACGTTCGGCGTCAGCACGTACCCGTCGGCGTCGGCGGCCGGATGGCTCGGCTCATAGCGCTTGTTGAAATCGGACCGGTCGTGTTGAACCTTGCCCGTGCGCACCGTTTTCAGGCCGAGGGACCGGTCGAGAACGTTCTTGAAGGTGATCACCTGGCGCCGGTACGGCTGCTGGCCGGGTTCCTGCGGCAGGGAATTCGCGTTGGCGAGGTTTTGCGAAATAACCCGAAGCCGGTTGCCTCGCGCGCGCATGCCGGCGGCGGAAATCCGCATTGTCTTGATGATGTCTTCCATAAATTCAAACCTTGTCGTTTCAGCGTCCGGCGAAGGCCTTCTAACGGCGGCCGAGGGCGGTACGGATCATTCCTAAGTGTTTTTTGTACAGCTCGGTGGTCAGGCGATAGCCGATCGAATTCTCGCTCATTTTCGCCATCTGCTCTTCCAGCACGACCGAGTTGCCGTTGGCACTGGTCTCAAACGGTTGACGGGTTTCCTCGACGCGGAAATCCGTTGCCCGCTTGGGCTGGCCCCGAAGGTGGCTGCCCGAGGTCGCGGCCATGGTGAGATTGCCGCCGGACCGCCGCAGCTGTTCCTTGAACTTGAAGGCCTTGACGTCCCGGGCCTTGTATCCGGGGGTGTCCGCGTTGGCGATATTCTGGGCCAGAACCTCCTGGCGATGCCCCAGCCAGGCCATGCGTTTCTTGATAATGCT
>JAESSX010000039.1 GCA_016763915.1 Rhodospirillales bacterium | reverse complement strand
TAATCGGATTCAGTTTTATAAAAAAAATTCTAACCATAAGTGCAAAAAAATAACCGGGTCTACTCCTGCCCAGCTTTCTGCTCTTAAAAAGTTATCCTTTACACCACCCCATCGATAAGAAGTAATACTTGAAGATTACTTAGTTGCATAAAATGTTAATAAAATTATTAGAAATATCCACCCGGTGAATTCACGTTAACTATTTTATTGAGAGCCAATTTTGCCCCGTCTTGTAAGTACGAATATTAGGGCCACAAGTTCACGCTGGCAACGTGATCGAAAAGAGAACGCCGCAAAAAAACTGAAATAAATTTCTTGACAAAAATCGCCCGGACGAATCCTTCGCTCCCGGCGCACAAAAAAACCGCTGCCCTTTCGGGACGCGGCTCAATCGCTGGATCAGGCAAGCCGGCCCGTGCTCAGGCAGCCATCCCTTTGATCTGCCTGGAAAGCCTGGAAATCTTGCGGGACATGGTGTTGGCGGGAACAACCCCTTTCTGGGCGCCGCGCATCATTTGCGGCTGGGCGGCGCGCAACGCGTCCTCGGCTTCCGATTTTTTGCCGGCGGCGATCGCCTCTTCCACCTTGCGGATGAAGGTACGAACGGTGCTCAAACGCCGCCCATTGACGACGGTCTGGCGTTGGGTGCGGCGAACCCGTTTCTTGGCCGAAAGGCTGTGAGCCATAACTAAAAAACCTTTTGTTTACTTAGCGCTCGGAAATAGAAGGCCGGGCGCTCTGATAGACGAAGGCTGGCTTATATAGAGGCTTCGGCGAGCCGTCAAGACACAGATTCCGGCATCTGCCAAAGAGCGGCGATAATGACTCATAGGTAGCACCCGCCTCTCCTATCCGCCGGACGGCATCAGCCGGAAGCCGACCGTCAAAACCGGCGCCGATCCGGGGCGCAAACCGGGCCTTAGGGTAAATTCCAGACTCAGGGTTTCCCCTTCGCGCCGGAACACCCCGGAGGACACCCGCCGCCAGCCCAGTTGCGGCAGGGTTTCATCATAAAAGGCGAGAACCCGGTCCTCCGTCTGCGCGCCGGTGGCGAAAGCCTCGACGATCCGGCCCTGGGCGGTATCGAAAACGGTTGCCCCCTCCGTGTCCTCGACAAACCCCGGCATCAGCGGCAGGTCGTCCAGGACGCTGATGAACAGGGACTCCTCCTGCGCGGCAGCGGGAGAACCCGGGGCCAGCCCGGCCCCGCCGGACAACAGCCCGGCGGCTAGGGTGGCGGCGATCACAATCCTAAATCTCATGATCCCGTTTATAGCATCAGCGCTGCTGGCGGGGGCAATAGAATGTGGAGCGGCCCGACTGGGTGATGCGGCGGATGCCGCCGGTGCGGCTCACATCACAAGTGCATCCCGGACACGCCTCGCCCTCGCGGCTGTACACGGCGAAGGAATGCTGGAAGTAGCCCAGTTCTCCCGATGGCCGGCGGTGGTCCCGGAGCGACGAACCGCCGGCGGCGATGGCCTCGCTCAACACGTCGCGAATGGCGCGGGCCAGTTTTTCGGCCCGCCCGCCCTGCACGGTGGCGGCCGTGCGCCTGGGCGACAGCCCGGCCCGGAACAAGGCTTCAGCGACATAGATATTGCCGAGCCCGGCGACCACCGACTGATCCAGCAGCGCCGCCTTGATCGGCGTCCGACGGCGTTGCAGACGGGCGGCCAGCGCCGGGCCGTTGAAATCGTTGGCCAGCGGCTCAGGCCCCAGGTTCTTCAGCATCCCGTGCCCGGCCAGCCCGGCCGTGTCCGCCAGGTCCATAAAACCGAACCGGCGGGGGTCGTTAAACCGCACACTGGCGCCGCCTTCGATGTCGAACACCACATGGTCGTGGCGTTCCAACTCGGGTGGCGCGCTCTGATAAATCCGGAACCGGCCCGACATGCCGAGGTGCGCGATCAGGGTCGCCCGGTTGTCCAGGTCTATCAACAGGAACTTGCCGCGCCGGTTCAGGCGTTGCACGCGGCACCCCTCGAGCCGGCCGGCGAAACCGTCCGGAAACGGAAACCTGAGATCGGGCCTGAGCGTCCGCACCCGCACCAGCCGGCGGCCTTCGAGAACCCCGGACAAGCCCAGGCGGACGGTTTCGACTTCGGGGAGTTCGGGCATCGGCCTTTAACTTAAACGTCGGATATGGCGTCGGCGGTGAGCTTAGGGTATGTTGCCGGCCATGTCCAAGACCCACACACCACACGCCGAGGAAAGCCCGGGAACGACCCATTTCGGGTATCGCAGCGTCCCCGAGGACAAGAAATTGTCGCTGGTGCGGGACGTGTTCGATTCCGTGGCGCCGCGCTATGACCTGATGAACGACCTGATGAGTCTGGGCGTCCACCGTTTGTGGAAACGCGCCCTGATCGACTGGCTGGCGCCGCGGCCGGGAAGGACGCTGCTCGACGTAGGCGGCGGCACCGGCGACATCGCGTTCCGTTTTCTGGAGCGCGGCGGCGGCAGCGTTACCGTCGTCGACATCAACGAGGAAATGCTGAAACACGGCCGCGATCGGGCCATCGACAGGGGCATCCTGGAAAATATCCGCTGGCGGCACGGCGATGCCGAGGACCTGCCCGTGGAAGATGCCTCCCAGGACGCCTACACCACGGCGTTCTGCATCCGCAACGTCACCCATATCGACCGGGCGCTGGCCGAGGCCCGGCGGGTGCTCAAACCTGGCGGCCGTTTTTTGTGCCTGGAATTCAGCCACGTGGTGGCGCCGGTGCTGGACAAGCTGTATGACGCCTATTCCTTCCGGGTGCTGCCGGCGTTGGGCGAACGGGTGGCCGGCGACCGGGACGCCTATCAATACCTCGCCGAAAGCATCCGCCGGTTCCCCGATCAGAAAACCTTCGCCGGAATGATCGCCGACGCCGGACTGGAGCTGATCAAGGTGCGCAACCTGTCGGGCGGCATTGCCGCCATCCATTCCGCCTGGCGCCTTTAAACGAGCGATTGCCGTGCCCCGGTCCCTGAAAAATTTCCTTCGTCTTCTTAAGATTGCGCGCACGCTGGCGCGTCATAACGCGCTGTTTCCGCTCGAAGAGCTGGACGTTGCCCCCGCCGTGGTCGGCCTGTCGCGGTTGATGGCGAAAGGCTTCTCGGACCGCAAAAGCCGCGATAAGCGTCCAGGCCAACGCCTCGCCCGGGCCCTGCACGAGGCCGGGCCGAGCTTCATCAAACTGGGCCAGGCGCTGGCCACCCGGTCCGACCTGTTGGGCGACGAGATGTCCGCCGACCTGTCCGATTTGCAGGACAAATTGCCGCCGTTCCCGAGCCACCAGGCGCGCGCCATCATCGAACAGGAATTCGGCCGGCCGGTGGAAGACCTGTTTTCATCGTTCGACGAGACTCCCGTCGCCGCCGCCTCCATCGCCCAGGTCCACTTCGCCGTCACCACCGAAGGCGCCAAGGTCGCCGTCAAGGTTCTGCGCCCCGGTGTCGAGGCGGCGTTCCACCGCGACCTGGAGCTGATGCGCTGGGTCGCCGGGCTGGTGGTAATGGCCAAGCCCGAATTACGCCGCCTGAAACCGGTGGAATCCGTCGATTCCCTGGCCGAAACCGTGGAACTGGAAATGGACCTCCGCTTCGAGGCCGCAGCCGCCGGCGAGCTTAAAGACAACTTCGAGGACGACGAGAATTTTCGCGTGCCCGCGGTCGACTGGCAACGCACCGGGCGGCGCGTGCTGACCACCGAACGGCTGTCCGGCATTCCGCTGGATGAACGCGATGCTATCCTTGCCGCCGGCCACGACCCCGAAGAGGTCCTGAAAAAGGCCTCCGAGGCGTCTTTCAAACAGGTCTTCCGAGACGGGTTCTTCCATGCCGACGTTCATCCCGGCAACCTGTTCGTGATGGATTCAGGCGCCATCGGCGCCGTCGATTTCGGCATCATGGGACGGCTGGATTTAAAAACCCGGCGCTGGCTGGGGGAAATGCTGTTGGCGTTTCTGACCCGCAATTACCGGCGCGCCGCGGAAATCCACTTCGAAGCCGGTTGGGTGCCCGCGCACCGGTCCGTCGATGCCTTTACCCAGGCCTGCCGGTCCATCGCCGAGCCGATTCTGGACCGCCCGCAGAACGAAATTTCCATCGCCCGCCTGTTGGGGCAACTGTTCCAGATCACCGATACCTTCCAGATGGAAACCCAGCCGCAGCTCCTGTTGCTGCAGAAAACCCTGCTGGTCGCCGAAGGCACCGGCCGTGCGCTCGCGCCCGAGGCCAATATATGGTTCCTGGCGCGCCCCCTGATCGAGGAATGGATGATGGAAACCCTGGGTCCCGAAGCCCGCATCCGCGACACCGTGGAAGGCCTCGCCCAGGCTGCCGTGCGGCTGCCCAAGGTGGTCAACGACATGGAGGAAGGCGCCGCGATGCTATCGGAAGGCCGGATCCGGCTGCACCCGGAAACGGTCGAGGCCCTGAGACGGGGCAACGGAACCGGGCGGCTTGTTTTGTGGCTCGCCCTGGCCGCCCTGGCCGGCGCCCTGGCGGTCATCGCCTTCGCCTGAGGCCGGCCCGGGACGTCGCCCCGGAAAGCACAATCCGACGACGCCCTTGCGCGGGCGGCTATGTAGTATTAAATTAACCACATCATTTTTCCGTTAAATATTGAACCACCAAGGCGCTTGTTGGTAAAATGCTCCAGGGTAAACAAATTCTGCTGATCGTCTCAGGCGGTATCGCGGCCTACAAGTGCCCCGATCTTGTCCGCGAACTGCGCAAGCGCGGCGCATCGGTGCGCTGTGTCCTGACCGCCGGCGGCGCCCAATTCGTCACCCCGCTGGCTTTGAGCGCGGTCAGCGAGGACAGGGTCTATGAAACCCTGTTTTCGCTTACCGACGAGTCCGAAATGGGCCATATCCGCCTGTCGCGCGAGGCCGACGTGGTGCTGGTGGCGCCGGCAACCGCCAATATCCTGGCCAAAATGGCGTCGGGCATCGCCGACGACCTGGCGACCACGGCGTTGCTGGCGACCGACAAACCGGTGCTCTGCGCGCCGGCCATGAACGTGCGCTGTGGGACAACCCGGCGACCGCCAACAATATCGAAATCCTGACCCATCGGGGCGTCGGCTTCATCGGTCCCGAGGAAGGCGACATGGCCTGTGGCGAATGGGGCATGGGCCGGATGTCCGAACCCGTGCACATCGTCGCCGCGCTGGAAAATTTCTTCCGCCGGGGCCTGGCGCTGGACGGCACCCGGGCGCTGGTCACCAGCGGACCCACCTTCG
>JAESSX010000357.1 GCA_016763915.1 Rhodospirillales bacterium | reverse complement strand
TAGGGCGTGCACGGCACCGGGGCCTCGGCGCCGGTCCACAGGCGGCCGACGTTGACGACGTGAAAACCGTCGACGTCCTTGTCCGGGTCGATGGCGGCGATGACCTTGGCCTCATCGATCTGATCGGGCAGCGGCAATTGCACAAGGATGCCGTGGACGCCGGTGTCGGCGTTGAGTTTTTCGATCAGGTCCAGGAGGTCCTGTTCCGGGGTGTCGGCGGGCAGGTGGATGGTGTCAAACCCCATGCCGGCTTCCCCGGTCTGTTTGCCCTTAGAACGGACATAGACCTCGCTGGCCGCATCCTCGCCCACCAGCACCACCGTCAACGACGGGGTCAATTCGTGGTTTTCCTTCAACTTCGCGACCTCGGCCGCGACCCGTTCCCGGAGACGGGCGGCGAAGGCCTTGCCGTCGATGATTTGTGCTTCGCTCATAAAATATCCTCAAACCTTTTCAATAGTTCCTGCGCGGGACCTTCTATAAACAGCGTTTTGCGCCGGTCCTTGTGGCCCCTTTTTACCGAGATCGCCGTTTTCGGCAAGCGCCATGATTTCGCCAGCAGCTTGATCAGGGCCTTGTTGGCCTTGCCGCCTTCGGGGACTTCCGTCACCGCGACTTTAAGAACCGCGTCCCCGGCATCGTCCAGAGCCACCGGGCCGATGCGGTTTTCCGATGCCTTCGGCGCCAAGCGAACGGCCAGGATAACGCCGCCGTCAACAGCGGAAAAAGGCGTCCCCTCAGCCAATTCCGTAGAAAACCCAAACGATAACCCGTTGCAGGAAAATCAACAGAAGGATCAACACTACCGGCGAGATATCCATCCCGCCCAGATTTGGGACATATCGCCGAATACGGCCCAAGGCCGGTTCGGTTGCGCGGTGGGTGAAATCACCTACTGTATATACGAAGCGGTTGCTCGTGTTGACGACATTGAAGGCGACAAGCCAACTCAACACCACGCTGATTATCACTACCCACATATAAAGGTCGATGACCGTCAGCACGAGCCAAAGAAAAGGATTGGACATAATATAACTTTGAGCCGTTGAAAAATAAGGAGCCGGCCCAGAGCCTAACTTCCCCCCCGGTTTGGTGCAAGAGCACCCGGCGCAAGACCGCCCCCTTGACAGCGGCGCCCGGCGGACACAATATCCGCCGCGCCGGGCCTGCTGAAGGCCAGCACTTGATGGTATTCCCCGATCCGGGGCCGTAGCTCAGTTGGGAGAGCGCCACGTTCGCAACGTGGAGGTCAGGGGTTCGATTCCCCTCGGCTCCACCATCAAGCCCGCAAGGCGGCCCGTTTTCTCGTTTTCCAGCCCTTTCATAGTTTTGTTCCATTGCCCCCGCGCATACACACCCTGTTTCTAATGTATGAGGGTAATTTGAATGCTGCATAACATGCACATATCGAATTTCTTACACCTCACACATTTCGCAAATTTGTGAAGGCTCTTCTAAATCGTACACATCGATACATTCCCACCCGTGGTGCGGAACGCCGGGTAATTTCCATTTTCCTGTAGCCATATCAGATTTCGTAAAGCGGCACGGATGCAAGTGGCGAACCATCGTCCACAACAAAAGTCACGCTCTGATTTGCCCGTGTCACTGCCACATAAATCTTGGGGCTGCCCTAGATAATCCGCGTTATCTAGGGCAGCCCCCTATATATTGCATGCACCTATAAAATGAGAAAATATATTGTCATTACTCCTTTACGGGTAAAATAAAAAACAACGTTTAATCCGATGGCTGGTCTTTTGCGCCGGAAATCGCGCTGTCCTCCGGTTTTATGCAGCACGATTATAATTTGTACGGAAATTTTTATTCGGTCACTAAATCGAAACGTGAAATGGTTTCCGCGGACTTGGAATCGAGGATGTACGGCGGTGGCCTTGGTGCGGAATTAGCCTCGCCGGTTTGGGATGGATGGAGGTTTTTCGTTAAGCCTGGAATAAATGTAAGTCTTGCCGCGACGCGGATGAGGGCAATTATGGACAGGAATAAATATATCTTTGCCTGGACCGATGAGTTGACTGTCAGCGATGCTCGGCATCATGTCGTTGCGGAAACAAAACTCATGCTCGGCGCAGAGTATGTAAATCAAGCGTTCAGTTTTCGCGCCGAGGTTAAAGGCATGCACTCCTACGGGAGAGGGCAGATCGATATGCCCGATCGGATTGGCTATCCTGCAAATATCGAAACGGCCGTGTCACATTGGGCCATTGGAGCTAACCTGAAGCTGAGCGTTGAATTTTAAAGTTAAAACGATGTGCGGAGGGACCAAAGTCCAAAGGTCCGGCAAGGCCGAGGCTAGCCCGGCAAGCCCTGGGATAGTGTACTAATTTGTCGCCCGTCTCGATCAGATCATCAACATGAAGCACGAGCTTGTGCACGAGCGCTCCGGCATGAACCATTGGCGCAAGCGCATCGTCAGCAAGCTGGGCATTCTCTTGGCCGATATTGAGGGGGACGCAATATTCCCGGAGTTCATCGAGTCGAAGGAGAATGGCGCACAGGCCTACATCTTCATGCCGCCCATGGAGCCCATTTTGCCCATCATGTCGGGCGTCATCAGCATACCCATCATGCCGAGCTGCATGTGATAGGGGAACATGCACATAAACATCCACGTCCCCGATTTATGGACCTGAATGACCATCTCGAAGCCATCTCCCGGAAGCACGAAGGACACCTCGGACAAGGCTTCGTGTTCCAACAGATTCCAGTCGGGCCGCGTTAGCCGGTAATTAACGGCCTGCATCGCCGCCCCGTTCATGATCATGAACTCATGGGGGATATTGCCGATGTTCTTGACCTTGAGTCTGATCACCTGACCCGGCTGGGGCATGATCATGGAATTACTGTAGCTCCATTCCTTCATGTCGATGTTGACGGTGGCATCCACCTTCAGCCCCTGTTCGGCCAGCTCCCGCCCGATATCGGCGGCGGACCCCTGGGCGATGACCGTCAGGCCCTCGGCGACACTGCCGCCGCCGTGACCGCCCTCTTCTTTCTCTCCGCGGGCCTCTTCGCCTTCCTTGCCATGCTCGTCTTTCTCCTCTCCGTGGGCTTCCCCGGCCTCTTTTTTCATTTCGGGCATGTCCTTCATCTTCATGCCTTCCATCTTCATTCCCGGCATGTCCTTCATTTTCATGCCTTCCATCTTCATTCCCGACATGCCTTTCATCTTCATGGCTTCCTTGGCGTGGCCGTCCCCGGCTTCTTTCTTCATTTCGGGCATGTCCTTCATTTTCATGCCTTCCATCTTCATGTCGCCCATGTCCTTCATCGCCATCTTTAGGTGTTCGGCATCTTCCTCCGGCACCTTGAAGATATCATGGCCGATGGCCTTGGATATGGTGGTCTTTCCGATCTCGGGCACCATGCCCATGGCGCGGTAAAGAGGAATTACGGTCCCCGTTTCCAGGATCGGCGCGGGAGAGAACGGAATCGCCAACAGCCAGACACCGCCGACAAAAACGACCATAAGGAAGGCCCAAATTCTCCAAATCATGTTCATTCTCCTCCTATTCCGCCGCTTCGGGGACAGTTTCGGACGCCGCCGTGGTGTCGGGCACCGGCCACGGATCGCCGGTGACCTTTTTACCCGAACGCACGCTGATAAGAATGTTGATCAGAAACAGTAAAAACCCGAACCCGTTGACGAAACCGGCAACGGATAACCAGAACTGCCCCGTCACCCATTCCGGCAGCGGCAGGTAATCAACCACCCAGCGCGGGTGATACGTCAAGCCCAGCCAGAACATCAACATCACCTGGGAGAAAATGCCGGGCAGCCATAACCAGAAGTGCAGATTGGCCAGTTTCTGGTTAAACATCCGCCCGGTGATGTAGGGAAAGAAGAAATAAAACGTCGCCATCGACATCATGCCGATGAACCCTAGGAACATGGCGTGGAAATGGGCCGGCAGCCAATAGGTGTTGTGGATGAAGTCCGAATCGATCGCGACCTGGCCGTTGAGATAGCCGTTCACGCCGCCGACGATGATCATGAAGATGGCGCCCATCATGAACTTGAACGGCACGGCGGCTCGGGTTTCGTCGGAGATCCGCCCCTGCCAAAGCGACGCCACCCAATTGAACACATGAAGCGAGCTGGGAATCAGGATCATCATCGTCATGAACTGGAAGAAAAAGTTCAACAGGTCATGGATGGTGAAGTTGGGCTGGAAGTGGTGGACCCAGACCCCGAACCCCAACGCGCACAGCGCCGCAAAGGCGATGACGCCCGATGTGTGGCTCCACAGATTGCGGCCCAGCATCCGCGGCAGCATGTGATACAGCACCCCGATCAGCGGCACCAGCGGCAGATACACCGCCGGATGGCCGTAGAACCAGCTCATGAACAGGAAGGTCAGGGCATCGCCGCCCCGGGCCGGATCGTAGATGGCGGTTATTTGCAGGTAGTCGGTCAACAGGAGGGCGCCTACCAGCGACAGCATCGGCGCGGAAAATACCAGAAATATCCCACCTGTCAGCGCCGCCCAGCCCGATAACGGCATATCCATCCAACGCCGGTCGGCGCCTCCGCGCTTCCAGGCCATCGCCGTGGCGATCAGGGGAAGGCCGCTCAGGAACTCGCTCAAGCCGACGAAGATAATGGCCAGGTGCGCCATCCAGATCATGTCGGTGGCGACGCGTATGCTCAACGGCGCATAGAACGACCAGGTAAAATCGGGACGCGAAATAAACAACAATACGCCACCCAGCAAAAGGGTCACGAAGCTCATGTGCGCCGCCCAGGCCGAATGAATGCGATCCACCCCCAATGTCCTCGGCAATATGAAATAAAGCGCCGCCACGGCGAACGGAACCGAATACCCCAACACCATGATAAGGCCATGGATGGTGACAGCGTTGATATAGGGCTTGGGGCCGATGAACTGAATGCCGGGCAACATCAATTCTGCCCGCATGGTCATCGCCATGATGCCGCCGACGCCCAACATGATCAACGCCAGTAGCATCCCCTTGATACCGAGAAGCCGGGCATCGGAAGAGGTGATGATCTCCATGAAAGTGTGCTTGGAGAGCAGATCTTCCGCCTCCCAATCCAGCGATTTATGATATTCGTAGTTGCTTGCCATTGCTCAAAACCCTGACTTTTTTAATTCCGGGGACGGCTTAGCTGTGGCCTTTTTTCTCTTTTTCCTTGTCGTCCGCCTCGCCTTCGACGACCAACCAGGCCTTCATCTGATGATGGCCGATGCCGCAGTAGTCCATGCACTGGATGAGATACTTGCCGGCTTTCTTGGGCGCGCGGAACCACACCGAACGCACGGCCTTCGG
>JAESSX010000356.1 GCA_016763915.1 Rhodospirillales bacterium | reverse complement strand
CGTGCCCGGCGAAGCCGCCCTGGTGTTGTCGGTGTTGACCGGACTGGTCGGGTTGGTTGCCGTGCTTCCCGGCGGCCTGGTCTGGCTGCTGACCCGCGACAAAGGCGAGACCATGGACTATCAAACTCTGGAATCCGAGCCCGTGAATGCGTCCGCGAATGGGAAAAAACCCTAGAGCCGTTCCAACAAACACTTTTCTTTGCCGCTGGGGCAGTTAGAGTCGGCGTTTATATTTTCCAACAGGGAATAACGAGAGGCCATATATGAAAATCGCTTTTTCCGGGCCGGGTTCGGCCGTAATGGGGGCCCTGGTCGTCGGCGTTCTCGAAGGGGGCAAGCTGACGCCTTCGGCGGGGGCATTGGACAAGAAAACGGGCGGCGCGTTAAGGCGCGCCATCAAGTCGGGCGCCTTCAAGGGCAAGGCCGGCCAGAGCCTGTCTTTGCTGAGCCCCGGCGGCACCAAACTGGACCGTGTTCTGGCGGTCGGTCTCGGCAAGCCGGCGGACGTAACGGAACAGGAACTGCACAAGCTGGGCGGCCAGATTTATGCGGCGCTCGGCGCCAGCGGCTCCAAATCGGCGACGATTGTGGTCGACGCGCTGGACAAATCGGACCTGTCCGCCGCCGCCATGGCCGTCGCCCTTGCCGAAGGCGCCAGGCTTCGCTCCTATCGCTTTGACAAATACCAGACCAAAAACAAAACCAACGACAACAACAACGGCAAACCGACCCTCACGGCGGTGACGTTCCGGTGCGCCGGCGCGGCCAAGGCCAAGGCCGACTTCAAGACCCGGGACAAGGTCATCGACGGGGTGTTTATGACCCGGGACCTGGTCACCGAGCCGCCCAACGTGATCTATCCCGACACCCTGGCGAAACGCTGCCGCGAACTCACCAAGCTGGGCGTCAAGGTCGAGGTGCTGGGCGAAAAACAGATGCATCGCCTCGGCATGGGCGCGTTGCTGGGCGTCGGCCAGGGCTCGGTGCGCGAAAGCAAGCTGGTGGTCATGCAATGGAACGGGGCTGCCGCCAAAAAGGGCGCCAAGGGCAAAGCCCCCATCTGTTTCGTCGGCAAGGGCGTCACCTTCGACACCGGCGGGATTTCCCTGAAACCCTCCAGCGGCATGGAGGACATGAAATACGACATGGGCGGGTCCGGCGTCGTCATCGGGCTGATGAAGGCGCTGGCCGGGCGCAAGGCCAAGGTCAACGCGGTCGGCGTCGTCGGGCTGGCGGAAAACATGCCCGGCGCAAACGCACAACGGCCGAGCGACGTGGTCACCTCCATGTCGGGCCAGACCATCGAAGTCCTCAACACCGACGCCGAAGGCCGCCTGGTGCTGGCCGATGCGCTGCATTACGCCAACGACCGCTTCAAGCCGAAGTTCATCGTCGACCTGGCGACCCTGACCGGCGCCATTATCGTCGCCCTGGGCAACGAATACGCCGGGCTGTTTTCCAACAACGACCAGCTGTCCGACCGCATCCTGGCGGCCGGCGAGAAGATCGGCGAGAAATTGTGGCGGCTGCCGCAAAGCGATACCTTCGACAAGATGATCAATTCGGATATCGCCGACATGAAGAACATTTCCGGCGGCCGCGGCGCGGGGTCCATTACGGCGGCCCAGTTCCTCGCCCGGTTTGTCGGCGATACGCCGTGGGCGCACCTGGATATCGCCGGCGTCACCTGGACCAAGAAGAACCTGCCCGTCGCCCCCCGCGGAGCGACGGCGTTCGGCGTGCGGATGCTCGACCGCATGGTCGCCGACCATTACGAGAAGTCGTAGGGAGGCGAGCGGCCAGCGGTGACGGAGATCGCCTTTTACCATCTGCAGATCGTGCCGCTGGAAAGGGCGCTGCCGAAGCTGTTGGAAAAGACCCTGGCGGCCGGCAAGCGCGCCTTGGTGATGGCCGGGTCCGATGAGCGCGTCGAGGCCCTGAACGGGCACCTGTGGACCTATGAGCCCGGCTCGTGGCTGCCCCACGGCTCAGGCCGCGACGGCGACCCCGAAGACCAGCCGGTGTGGCTGGCGTGCGACGACGCAAACCCCAACGCCGCCGAGTTCCTGTTTCTGACCGACGGCGCGACTTCGGACCGGATGGACGCGTTCGAGCGTTGTTTCGATGTCTTCGATGGCCGCGACGCCGCCGCCGTGGACGCCGCGCGCGCGCTGGAAGGCCTATGCCGACGCCGGCCATGCGCTGACCTACTGGCGTCAGACCGAATCCGGCGGCTGGGAAAAGAAACAGACTTAAAGTCGGCCGCCGGTTTCCCGACTCACCTCAAAGGTATTTGTCCAGTTCCAGCCAGAAGATGGTGAACACCATCAGAAAGGCGACGAATTCCAGTAACGTGACCATTATCAGCAAATAGCAAATGCGCCGCGCCATCGGCCGCATCGGTTGCCAGACGCGCCGCATGTACCATTTCCATCCGGGGATCCACGCCCACTTTTTCCAGTTCAGCAGGTAGAGGCGCAGGTCGCGGCCCCATTGGACGAGGCTTGTATCGACCTCGTCGACACGGGCCTGGCGTTCGTCGGACGGGGTGCCTGCGTAGTCGTCGGTAATGATAATATTTACGGTGCTGTCCGGTTGGGGATCGAGGCGGAAGGTCGTTGTCGTTCTCAGCCCCTGCGAATAGATCACCGTAAGGGTGTCTCCCTCGCGGACCGCCTTGAACGCGGTGCTCAGGGTTTTTTTATTGCTCAGGTTATTGGCCGTAAACTGGTATTCGCCGTCGCCAAGGGATTTCCAGTCTTCGAATACCAACTGCGAATTGATCCTGAAAAGCCGTTCCACATCATCAAGAAACGCGGTCACGCCATTGAAGTCGTAAGGCGTTTCGATAGAGACCCACGCATGGTCCTTATCGGGGGAACTAACTTCGGTTTGGGTGGTTTGGGGCGGGGTTTTTGTCATTGGCCGGGGTGGGGAACAATTAACAATCGGACCGGCAACGTTTTGGTCAGGGGTTTCAGGTCCATGCGCGACCGGTACCCTTCAGCACCCTTGGGCCGGGGCGCGCCGATGACACAAAGGTCGAAGCTGTCTTTGGCGCAGGCGTCGAGCAGGCACGCCGTCGGTTTTCCGAGCTGCACGTCGTCCTTATAGGTGATGCCTTCCTGCTTGGCCCGTTCGGACAAACGCTCGATTTCAGTGGCGACTTCCTGGACAAGCTGGTTTTCGATGTAATTGCCGAAACGGATCTGCGTCACCGCGTTGTTGAGCCAGTCGTCGCCCATCATGTCCTTCCAGAAATCGGGAACGACCAACAGATGATGCAGCGAGTCGCCGCTATCGGCGCACAATTCGAACGCGGCGTCTTCGGCGGCGCGGGCGCCGGGGGTGGCGTGGCTGGCAAGAATGATTTTATTGAGTTTCATGGGACCTTCTTAGCATGGCGGTGTGAGGATAGGGAGTGCGCTTCGTTCCGAGCGGGCAAAGAAAAACCCGGCGCCCCTTAAGACGCCGGGTTTCCCTTTTAAGAGGCCTGAACGTTAGTAGTTAACGTAAACGTACAGGGCAATCGCCATTGCGAACAGAAGGGCGAGCATGTCCTCCAAGCGGTCGCTGTTGAACAAGGAGAGGGCTGAACCACGATTGAACGCGGTTCCGTTATCTTCCTGTTCAGGGGCGGCCTGTGAGTCTTGTGGTTTGTGTTCTTCACTCATCTTCCATACTCCCTTATATGACTTCACGCACGAACAAGACGATCACGATCAACGAGGCCACGGCCTTCACCGTGCCTACGATACCGCCAATCACCGCAGGCTGTCCGCCCGCTTGTTTCATGGCGGAGATAGTGATCTGCATGCCGAGTCCGGTTAGGCCGAAGGCGAACAGTAGCGTAATCCACTGTCGGAACTTCTTGATCTTCTTGGCCGTGTGCCGAACCGCTTTGGTCGCTTTTTTCAGCACCTTGTTGGCACCCTTGGAAAGGACCCTCGCGTTGTAGAGGCCGCGAATGACACCCCATTCCTCAACCGTCATGATCTTGCGTTTTTCGATCAGGCCAGCCAGGGCGGCTTTGCGGTCGTCCTTTTTCACCTTGTCGGCTTCGGCGGTGAGTGTCGCGATCTGCTTGTCGGTCATCAACTTCGAGGTTTTGACTTTGGCGTCACTGCTGTCGAAGAATTTGCCCTTGTAGTGTTGTGCCGGGGCAAAAACGCCGGTCGAAGACAGGGCGAACATCAGGATGAAGCCCAACACGAACAGCGGGAACTTCCCGACGACCACTTAGATGACATCGACTTTCTGGCCTTCCACCTCGCCCTCGTGCTTGACGTACCAAACAGCGAGCCACAGCACGATGATCGGCAGGAAAAGCACCCGGGTGATGTTGAAGATTTCAGCAACCTTCAGGGTTTCGATACCGTCCGGCTGATAGGCCAGGGCAGCGCCCGCGACCTGCGCCGAATTGAGAATGCCGGTACCAGCCCAAGCGCCGAACTGGATGTGGCCGAGGTCGAGCATGTGTCCGACAATCGGGAACAGGAACATCATGCCGACGCCCCAGATCAGGATGGTGCCGATGGTGTAGGCGATCTCGACCGCCTTGGCCTGGACCACGGGGGCCGAGGCCACCGTCGCCGACACGCCGCAAACGCCCATTCCGGCGGATAGCACCCCGCCCATGGAATTGGGAATTTTACGCAACCGGCCAAGCCACAACACCATGCCGACGGAACCAAGAACGAAGACGCCGACCATCATGGCCGACAGCTTGCCCAGTGATTGCAGTTCGGCCAGGCTGTAGAGCGTACCCAGCAGAATAACCCCGGTTTTCAGGCCGAGACGCGACAGGCGCACCCCGTTTTGGGCCCATAGGGGAATTTTGAAGACGTTGACGATAATGATACCCGCAAGGATGCCGAGGACCACGTAGTTGAGGCCGAGCACCTTATGTAAAGGCTTGTCGCCCATCACGGGCCCCATGGCTTTGCTCCACACGGCGATCAGCGGCGCGCCGTACCAGCGTATGAGCATTGCCACCAAAAGGATGAAAAGCGCGCCGGCAATGGCGGACAAGTAGTAGTCCATATTGCCTTCGGAATGTGAGCCGAACATGTGCCAGGCGCCGATGACGACACCGATGGTGCCGAAGGCGTAACCCATGCCGACCATTTCAGCGACATATTTCTTGTTTTTAAGATAGCCGATCAAATCGGCCATTGCGCCGGAATCCGCTAAATAAGCTACTGCAATGAAAATAATGCCCATAATAAGCAGGGCAGGGTGTTTCTTAGTATAGACCATTTCGTCTGTCCCCCTAATTCGACGTTTGTGTGTTCCCTAAAAAGCTTTGTCTCCGAGTATCTCAGTTTCCACATATCAAACCTTGATATGGGCTTCTATCTTTTCTCGCTTTTTTATCTTCTGTTTTTTTTCTTAGGTTTG
>JAESSX010000355.1 GCA_016763915.1 Rhodospirillales bacterium | reverse complement strand
CCCGTCTTCGCGCCAGCGTGCGCAGGCTGCTGGATCTCGACTTCGACACCCTCCTTGTCGGCGACGGCGAGTCGATCCTTAAAGATGCCAAAGCCCGAATCGAAGAGCTGGTTGAGACGTTCCCGGATTAAAGGGCGGTTTCCTTAAAGCAAATCCCGAGCAAATAGCTTCATTTGCGACGACGAATTTGCGGTAAAAAAAGCGCTAGGGCATTTCCAGTGAACCAATGTGAACCGGAAATGCCCTAGCGCGTCCCGGACGCGGCAACAGTTCTATGAAAAGGCGTCTTCCCCGGGTCCGGGGGCGGCGCCTTTTTCGTCTTTGCCGGGTTGGAAAAAAGACGGCCGCGCGAAAAAAGCCCTTACATTCGTGGTCAAGGTGATTACAATTCCCGACCGAGTGCATTTAAACTCGTGCATTTAAACTCGTGCATTTAAACATGGGGGGCTGCTATGAGCGACGAAACGAAATTTCTGTTGCCGGAAGACCGTATTCCGCGCGCCTGGTACAACATCATTGCCGATCTGCCCGAACCGCCGGCGGCGGTGCTGCATCCGGGCACCGGCCAACCCATCGGTCCCGACGATCTGGCGCCGTTGTTCCCGATGGCGCTGATCGGCCAGGAGGTTTCGACGGAGCGCGAGATCGAAATTCCGACGCCGGTGCGCGACATTTACCGCCTGTGGCGCCCGGCGCCGTTGTTCCGGGCCAGGCAGTTGGAGAAGGCCCTCGATACCCCGGCGCGCATTTACTACAAGTACGAAGGCGTCAGCCCGTCCGGCAGCCACAAGCCCAACACCGCCGTGCCCCAGGCTTTCTATAACAAGGAAGAAGGCACCAAACGCCTGGTCACCGAAACCGGCGCGGGCCAGTGGGGAACGTCGCTGGCGTTTGCCGGCGGCCTGTTCGGCCTGGAGGTCGACGTTTACATGGTGCGCATCAGCTACGACCAGAAACCGTACCGCCGCGCCGCCATGGAAACCTACGGCGCCCGATGCGTCGCCAGCCCCAGTACCGAGACGGAATCGGGGCGCGCCATTCTGGCCGAGAGCCCGGAGTCCACCGGCAGCCTCGGCATCGCAATTTCCGAGGCCGTCGAGGTCGCGGCGCAAAACGACGACGCCAAATATTCCCTCGGCAGCGTGCTCAACCACGTGCTGCTGCACCAAAGGGTGATTGGCCTCGAGGCCATGGAACAGATGGAAATGGCCGGCGACGATGCGGACGTCATCATCGGCTGCGCCGGCGGCGGCAGCAATTTTGCCGGCCTGGCCTTTCCCTTCCTGGGCCAACAGCTTCGCGGCGGCCGGACCCGGCGCTTCATCGCCGTCGAACCGATGTCGTGCCCGAGCATGACGAAAGGGACCTATGCCTACGATTTCGGCGATACCGCGCACCTGACGCCGCTGGTCAAGATGCACACCCTGGGCTCGGCCTTCGTGCCGCCGGGGTTTCATGCCGGGGGGCTGCGCTATCACGGCATGTCGCCGCTGGTCAGCGCCCTGGTCGATCAGGGACTGGTCGAGGCCGAAGCCTACCAGCAGACCGAATGCTTTGCCGCCGGGGTGCAGTTCGCCCGCGCTGAAGGCATCATACCGGCCCCGGAAGCCACCCACGCCATCAAGGCCGCGATCGAAGAGGCCGCCCGGTGCCGGCAGGAAGGCACCGCGCGCACGATCCTGTTTAACCTGTCCGGCCACGGCAATTTCGACATGCAGGCCTATACGGACTTTTTCGCCGGCAAGCTGGTGGACCAGGCCCACGACGAGGCGGCGATGCAGGACGCGCTTGGAAAATTACCCGAGGTCGCGGCGCAATAGACCGCCCTGGCGCCGTCGGGCCGTTGTCAGGTTACGAAGTCGCTGCGCCGGTATCCCTGCATGAACAGGGCCGCCGTCAGGCCGGCGTGGTCGATGCATGCCCCGGACGTGCCGTTGCCAAGTCCAAGGGCGGTCTCGCGGGCGATCGGTTTGCCGCGATAGGCGATGCCCAGCCCGGTGCTCCGGATCATCGGCACGTCGTTGGCGCCGTCGCCGATGGCCAGGGTTCGGGACATCGGTATGCCGCGTTCCGAAGACAGCTGCACCAGGGTGTTGCGTTTGTCCTCGGGCCCCAGAACGGGTTCGAAAACCCGGCCGGTGAGGTGACCGTCTTCGACCTCGAAGCGGTTGGATCGGTGTTCGTCGAACCCGGTCATGGCCGCCACCGGTCCGGTGAAATTCTCAAACCCCCCGGACACCAGCGCCGTATAGGCCCCATTGGCCGTCATGGTCCGGACCAGAACCTCCGCGCCGGGGCTCAAATTCACCCCGGCCAGGGTTTCGTCGAAGACGGTGACGGCAAGGCCCGTCAGCATGGCCACCCGCTCATGGATGGCGCCGGTGAAGTCGATTTCGCCCAGCATGGAGCGTTTGGTGATGGCGGCGATCTCGGGGCCTTTGCCGGCGAGGGCGGCCAGTTCGTCGAGGGTTTCCAACGTGACGATGGTGGAATCCATGTCGGCGATGAGAATTTTTTTGCGCCGGCCATCGGTTTTTTGTATGGAGAAATCCACCGGCGCGCCGCGCAGGGCCGCCTGGACGGCTTCTTTCGCGGTTTCCAAATCCGGCCCGGCGAAGGTAATGTCACAAGCCTCGCCCCCGGATAGCCAGTCGGGCGGGGCCGGGTCCAGGCCGAGGCCGCCCAGGGCCGCCGTCAGGGGGGCGATCAGGGCATCTTCCAGTCCGCCCTGCGTGGGCGCAATGAGGGTCAGAACGTTGTCGTCGGGAATATTGTTCACGGGCCGGGTCCGTTGGTGAAGAACGAAGGTATTTTAAAAAGTTGAGCGAATTGCGCCCTATTATCATCATCGCCGGACCGACCGCCAGCGGCAAATCGGCTCTGGCCATGGATTTGGCCGGGGCCTTCGATGGCACCGTCATCAACGCCGACAGCATGCAGGTGTACCGGGACCTGGGCATCCTGACGGCGCGCCCGGGCGCCGATGACGAGGCCCTTGTTCCGCACCGGCTGTTCGGGGTGATGGCGGCGGCGGAGCGCTGTTCCGTCGGCCGCTGGGCGGCCCTGGCGAACGCCGAAATCGCGGCCGCCTGGCGGGACGGGCGGCTGCCGATGGTGACCGGCGGCACCGGCATGTACATCAAGGCCCTGCGCGACGGGTTGGCCGCCGTTCCCGAAATCCCTGACGCCATCAACGCCGAAGTGCGCGCGTTGTATGCCGAAATCGGCGGCGAGGCGTTCCAGGGTGAATTGGCCCGCATCGATGCGGACGCCGCCCGGCGCCTGCCCGCCGGCGACAGCCAGCGCCTGACGCGCGCCATGGCGGTG
>JAESSX010000354.1 GCA_016763915.1 Rhodospirillales bacterium | reverse complement strand
GTGGAGACCATGCGCGACGCCTATATCGAGCGCTTGAGGCAGCACAACCAGGGGGTCGAGGCGCTGGCCATGTCCTTCGGTTGGAGTTGCATCCTCCACCACACGGACCAGGCGCCGGAAGCTTCCTTGCTGGCGCTGTATCTGGTGTTGTCGGAATCGGCCGGAGGGTAGGCGATGCTGACGCTGGGCGCCGTTTCCTTCGTTGTTCCCTGGGCCCTGGCGGGATTGCTGGCGTTGCCGGTGATCTGGTGGCTGTTGCGCGTGGCGCCGCCGCTGCCGACGGTCATCCGCTTTCCGCCGGTGCGCTTGTTGATGGAGCTGGGACGGGGTGAGGAAAGCGTGACGGAGACGCCGTTGTGGCTGTTGATCGTGCGCCTTGTCCTGGCGGCGATGGTTATCCTGGCCGCCGCCCATCCGTTGTGGAACGCCGGCACCAGACTGGCCGGCAAGGGGCCGGTCATCGTCATCATCGACGACGGCTGGGCGGCGGCCTCCAACTGGGCGGCGCGCAAGGCCCTAGTGGTCGGGCTTGCCGATCAGGCCGAACGGGAATCCCGGCCGATGGCGATGATTACCACGGCGGCGCCTTCAACCGGCAGCCCGGATACCGCGGTCCGGTTGATGCCGGCCGCCCAGGTCCGCACCCGGGCAGAAGGCTTGCAGCCGAAACCCTGGCCGACGGACCGGACCCGTGCGCTCGCTGGGTTGCTTCGGTCCGATGCCCTGGCCGATAAACGGCCCGGCGACGTGATCTGGCTGAGCGACGGGTTGGAAGAAACCCCTGGGAAGGGGAAACCCGCCCGGACCATGGCGGACCTGACCGGTGCGCTTCAACGGTTGGGCGGGGTCACGGTGGTGCGTGATCCTGCGGGACAACAGGCGCTTGTTCTGAGGCCTCCCGTCGCCGACGGCGGGACCCTCAAACTCGTCGCCGAACGGTCCCAGGCGGGTGCCGTCGTTGCGATTTGGGTCCGCGCGCTGGCCGACGACGGGCGCCTGCTGGCGCGCGAAGCGATGACGTTTGCCGCCGGCCGGACCCGGGCCGAGGCCGGGCTGACTTTGCCGACCGAACTGCTCAACCGATTGGGGCGGCTGGACATCGAAAATGCCGATACGGCGGGCGCCGTAGTGTTGACCGACGAACGCTGGCGGCGGCGTCCGGTCGGACTGGTGTCCGGGGGGAGCGCCTCCGGGGATCAGCCGTTGTTGAGCGATCTGTATTATCTGCGCCGCGCCTTGCAGCCGTTTACCGAACTCCGCCAAGGCCGAATAGCCGATCTGTTGAAACGGCCGTTGTCGGTGATGATCCTGGCCGATCCCGGGCGGCTGGAAAAAACCGACCGCAATACCCTCGAAGACTGGATAAACGGCGGCGGCGTGGCGGTTCGCTTCGCCGGCCCTCTGCTGGCCAAGGCGACGGCGGTTAACGGCGGTGTTGAAGGCAGCGGTCCCTTGCTGCCGGTTCGGCTCCGCCAGGGCGACCGGGTGATCGGCGGCGCCATGTCGTGGCGCGAACCGGCGAAGCTGGCGCCCTTTGAGCCGACCGGCCCGTTCCATGGTTTTTCCGTGCCCGAAGACGTCACCGTTTCCCGTCAGGTGCTGGCGCAGCCGGCGCTTGATCTCGCCGACAAGACGTGGGCCCGACTGGAGGACGGCACCCCCCTGGTGACGGCGGAACGCAGGCGCAAGGGCTGGCTGGTTCTGGTCCACACCACGGCCAACGCGCAGTGGTCGTCGCTGCCGCTGTCGGGCCTGTTCGTGGATATGCTGCGCCGCCTGGTGGCGCTCAGCCAGGGGGTCGGTGCGGAGCCCGCCGGCGCAATCGGAGCCGCCCGTCCGCCTCTGGAACCGTTGTCCGGTCTGGACGGGTTCGGGCGATTGGGGCCCAGCGCCGCCAACGCCCGGGCCATTGCCGCCGAAGACTTCGATGCCACCGTCGCCTCATCGGCCCATCCACCGGGATACTACGGCCCCAAGGGGTCCCGCCGGGCGCTCAACCTGTCGGCGGGGCTGGCGCCGATCAAACCCATTGGACCGCTGCCGTCGGGCGTCTCGCTGGCTTATTACGGCAAGGCGGCGGAACGGGATTTCCGCCCGGGGCTGTTGACGGCGGCGTTAATTCTGGCGCTGGTTGATTTCGCCGCCAGTCTTTGGCTCAGGGGCTTGCTGCATATCAGTCCGACGGCGTTGTCCGTCCTGTTGCTGGTTATGGCCGGGACCGGCGGCGCGAAGGCTTTGGAGCCGGATTTATTCGCCCTTAGCAACAGCCTGGAAACCCGGCTGGCCTATGTCATTACCGGCGACGGGCAAATCGACGCAACCAGCGAGGCGGGTTTGCGGGGCCTTAATGTTATCCTCCGGCGCCGCACGGCGGCGGAACTGGGCCCGCCCCAGGGCGTCAACCCGGCGCGCGACGAACTGGCGTTTTTCCCGCTGTTGTATTGGCCGGTGACGCCTGGCAGCATTCTGGCTACCGAGGCCGCCCGGGCTAACGTCAATAAATACCTCAGGAACGGCGGCACCATTTTGTTCGACACCCGCAGCGCCGAAGGCGGTGCCGACGCAGGAATTCTCAGGCAACTGGCCCGCAGCCTGGACATTCCGCCACTGGCGCCGGTGGGCCCCGATCATGTGCTGACGCGGGCGTTTTACCTGATCAAGGAATTTCCCGGCCGCTGGAACAGCGCCTCACTGTGGGTGGAACGGGCCGGTGAGAGGGTCAATGACGGGGTTTCCCCGGTGATTGCCGGCGGCAACGACTGGGCCGGGGCCTGGGCAATGGATGAGGCGCAGCGGCCGATTTATCCGGTGGTGCCGGGCGGCGAGCGCCAACGCGAGATGTCCTACCGGTTCGGGGTCAACCTAGTGATGTATACGCTGACCGGCAACTACAAGGCGGACCAGGTTCATATTCCGGAAATCATGAAGAGGCTGGGAAAATGACCAGCAGCCTTTCCCTGGCGCCTCTGGTGCCTCTGGAATTAATTGCGGGGTTGGCGGCGGCGGGACTGTTCCTGACCGGGGTGGCCCTGTTGCGGGGCGGCCGGGGGTGGCTGTTTCGGATCCTTGTGCTGGCGGTGCTGGTGGCGGCGCTGGCCAATCCCCAGGCGGTGCGTGAGGAACGTCAGCGCCAGCGTGACATTGCCGTCATAGCCCTGGACCGTTCGGCCAGCCAGGAGGTCGGCAACCGGCGCGCCGAAACCGATGCCGCCCTGGCCTCGGTCCGCGAACAGCTGTCCCGGTTCGATGATCTCGATGTTCGCACCATCGAGGTTGCGGATGGTCCGGAAAGCAACCCCAAAAACCCCGGCAAGGACACCGAAAAGGATGGCGGCACCCGCCTGTTTGCCGCCCTGGCGCGGGAGACGGCGGAAATTCCCCGTCAGCGGTTTGCCGGCGCGGTGCTGATTACGGACGGCCAGATTCATGACGTTCCGGATGTGCGTAAAAAGCAGACTCTGCCGGGGCCCGTCCATGTCCTGTTGACCGGAAAGCCGGAGGAATCGGACCGCCGTCTGGTGATCGAACAGTCCCCCGGTTACGGCATCGTCGGCAAGGAGGTGACTGTCCGCTACCGGGTCGAGGATCGTCTCGGGCAGAAGGCCGGTTCGTTTGCCGACCGGCTGGCCGACGTGCGTCTTCGCTATGACGATAATCAGGAAATCGTTGCGAAAATACCCGTCGGCCGTAGCGGGACATTCAAATTCAAGTTGGACCATGCCGGCCCGACGGTGGTCGAACTAAGCGTCGATGCGGCGCCCGGGGAATTGTCCACCGTCAACAACCGGTCCCTGGTGAAAATAAACGGCGTACGCGACCGGCTGCGGGTGCTGCTGGTATCGGGGCAGCCTCACGCGGGGGAACGCACCTGGCGCAATCTGCTGAAGTCCGACCCGTCGGTGGACCTTGTCCATTTCACCATTCTGCGCCCCCCTGAAAAGGACGACTTCACGCCTTTGCGGGAGTTGGCGCTGATCGCGTTCCCGATCCAGGAGCTATTTGAGATCAAGCTGCGGGAATTCGATCTGATCGTTTTCGACCGGTATGTGATGCGCGACGTGCTGCCGCCGTCCTATCTGCAGAATATCGTTGATTTCGTTGAGGACGGTGGCGCGCTTCTTCTCGCCCTGGGGCCGGAATTCGCATCGACCCGGTCGTTGTATCAGACACCGCTGGGCAAGATCATGCCCGCCCCGCCGACGGGGAAAGTTCTTGAAGGGGGCTTCCGTCCGCGCCTTACCGACACCGGCCGCCGGCATCCGGTGACGGCGGGCTTGCCCGGTTCGCAGACTCCCTCCTGGGGCCGCTGGTTCCGCCAGATCGAAG
>JAESSX010000353.1 GCA_016763915.1 Rhodospirillales bacterium | reverse complement strand
TCGAAGATCATCGGGGCTTCGCCACTTTCGTCAAGGACAGCCTTGAAAAAGAGGGCTTTACCGTCGATGAGGTCTATACCGCAGTCGCAGGCGAAGACGCGATCTCATCGGTTAAATACGATGCCGTGGTTCTTGATCTCGGTCTTCCCGACCTGGACGGCCTGGACTTGCTCAAATCCTGGCGGGAAAAAGGCCATGAAATCCCGGTTTTGATTCTTTCCGCCCGGGACGGAACCGATGCCAAGGTCCTCGGCCTCAATAGCGGTGGCGACGATTACCTGTTGAAACCGTTTGCCATGGAAGAGCTGGTGGCCAGAATCCGGGCCCTGTTGCGCCGTCCGGGTGAGGTTTTGGGGCTGGTCATAACCGCCGGCAATCTTTCCTTCGACACCACGGCGCGGGAGGTTCTTGTCAACGGCAAAGCCATTTCCATTCCGAGGCGGGAAATGGGCGTCCTGGAACACCTGATGCGCCGGGTCGGCCGGGTCGTGCCGAAGGACGTTCTGGAAGACAATATTTATGGCTTCGGCAAAGAGGTGGCCTCAAATTCGGTTGAGGTCCATATCTTGCGTCTGCGCAAACGCCTGTCCAGTGTCGGTGCGGACATCGTCGTACAAACGGTGCGCGGAATCGGTTATCTGTTGTCCGAAGAAGGCTCCCCGGCATCCCGGTAGGGCGGCCTTTGGTATTTCATGGTTGATACTCACTCCCTTCGTTTGGCTGTTTTCGACTGTGACGGAACGCTTGTCGATTCCCAGGCGTCTATTATTTCCTCCATGATGGCGGCCTTTAAGGCTCATTCCCACCCCGCCCCGGAAGCGGAATCTGTTCGCCGTTTGGTCGGCCTGCCGCTTCGGGTCGCCATGGAGCGTCTGCTGCCTCATGCGGACCCCGAGGAACACGTAAAACTGGAAACCGGCTACAAGGAAGCCTTTCGCGAGCTGCGCCGGAGGGGGCAAGTGTCCGATCCCCTGTATCCGGGCGCGCTTGAGGCCCTGGACGTTCTTGAAGAGGACGGCTGGCTGCTGGGTGTCGCCACCGGAAAGGGGCACATCGGCCTGATGTTGACGCTGGAAACCCATGGTCTGGAAAACCGTTTTCAAACCCTGCAAACCGCCGACAGCGCGCCCGGAAAACCTAATCCGGGGATGCTGTTGAACGCCATGCGGGACACCGGAGCCGACGCGCAAGCCACGGTCATGATCGGCGATACCACGTTCGATATGGAAATGGCCGTAAATGCGGGCACCATGGCAATTGGTGTGTCGTGGGGGTATCATCCCCATCACCATCTGCATTCCGCCGGGGCACTTGTCGTCATTGATGAATTCCGTGTGCTGCCCGAAACCCTTAAAAGTTTAGGAGAGGTTTCTAAATGAAAAAATGGGGGAAAATTCTCTCAGTCCTGGTTGTTCTCCTTATCGCCGGGTTGGCGGCGGGGATCGCCATTCTCAAATCCATCGACTTCAATGAATACCGGGGCCTGATCGCCCAAATAGCCAAGGAGCAGACTGGCCGCGATTTGATCATCAGCGGATCGCTGAACCTCGAGTTGTCCCTCAATCCGGCGGTGGCGGTGGAGGGCGTGACCTTCGCCAACGCCTCCTGGGGCACCCGGAAAGAAATGGCGAGCCTGAAACGGCTGGCCGCCGAAGTGGAATTGCTGCCGTTGCTGAGCGGCGATATCCGCATCAAGCGGGTGGTGCTCGAGGGGCTGGACCTGTTGCTGGAAACCGATGCCAAAGGACGCGCCAACTGGGAGATTTCGGCGGCCCAACAGCCATCCGGCCCGTCGGCGCAAGCCCCGTCCAAACCCTCGTCCTCGGGCCCTCTGCCGGTTGTGCAATGGGTCCGCATCAAGGACCTGAACGTGACGTACCGGGACGGTCGAACGGGCAAAAAAACATCCCTCAGGCTGGACCATCTGGATCTCCGTGCCGACACCGTCGCGGCGCCCATGATCATCGGCGCCGGCGGAACCATCAACGACCTTGCCTTCAGGGCCGACGGCCGCCTCGGCCCGATCAAATCCCTGATCGAGGGGGGCGCACCCTATCCGGTCACCATGACCATGTCCGTGCCGGGCCTGTCCCTGGATATCGAGGGCGTCATCGCCGAGCCGCGACAAGCGCGCGGGCTTGATTTTAAGGTTTCCGCCGATGCCGGCGACATCGCCGGCGTCGCCAAAGCCCTCGGCCTGCGGTTGCCGAAAATTCCACCCATCCGTGTGGCCGGCAGGCTCAAGGATCCGAAAGGCGGATACAGCTTCGACAATCTGGTTTTGTCCGCCGGCGGCGTCGACATCCGTGGCCGGGTGGCGGTGAAACTGGCCGGCGTGGCGCGTCCCTCGGTGGATGCGGACCTCAACGCCTCGGCCATTGACCTTGATGCTTTGCTGCCGAGACAGGAATCCTCCGCCGCGGCCAAAGCCGGTGGTGGGCAGGGGGGGGAACGGCAAAAAAACCCAAGCCCGCGTATTTCCCGCCGACCCGTTGCCGCTGGCCGCTCTGAAAGCCGTCGACGCCCGGATACGCCTAGCGGTCAAACGGTTGGTCAGCAACGGCATTGTTGTCGACGACATCGACCTTTCCCTGGTTCTGGGTGGGGGGAAACTGGACGTCAAATCCCCGAAAGCCGTGATCAACGGCGGCACGGTCAACGCCAATCTGGTGGTTGACGGGTCGCGAGCCCCGGCGGCCATGAACATCAATCTGGATGTCCGCAACACCGATTACGGGGTGTTGTTGCGGCAACTGAAATTGACCGATATCGCCACCGGAAAGGTCGATATCAAACTCAATGTGAAGGGCCGGGGCGCATCGGTCCGGGCCATCATGGCGGGGTTGAACGGCCGCACCCGCATTGTTTCCGAAGGTGGCAAGATCGACAGCGGTCTTTTGAATATTGTTTCCTCCGATATCTCGGCGGCCTTGCCCTTTATAAAAAGCGAGGGCGACAAGGTCATCCGCTGCGCCGTACTCGATTTTAATATTCGAAACGGTCTGGCAACGGCCAAAACCCTGGTCTTTGAGACCGGGGGAATGAGCATGATCGCTACCGGCGGCATCAATCTCAGGGATGAAACCCTGAACCTGCGGGTCGATCCCCGGACCAAGAAGGTCAGCCTGCTGAAACTGGC
>JAESSX010000352.1 GCA_016763915.1 Rhodospirillales bacterium | reverse complement strand
GTGGCGATTGTGTCCGCCCGAGGAAGCGTCTTCGGTTCCCCCGCCGAGCAAAAGCCAGCCGCCCGCCAGCACGACGGCCAGAACGAAGGTAACGGCAACTTGCGAACGCAAGGGCATGGCAGGGCCTCTTTAAATCAGGGGAACTGGTCTCATCGTTGCCACATCGCGATACTATCACCGAACCTTGAAAATAGCAGAGATCAATCGAACAGGGCGTCGATGTCGTCCTGATTCATGCCGGCCCCGGACTGGGGTCCGTGCAGCAACTCCTTGTCCTGGCGCTGGTCGTCCTTGGGCAGGGCTATCTTCTGCAGGTCGGCGGTGCCGTTTTCGATGTGCCAGACATCAATCATTTTCTGCAGGCGTTCCTCGATGTAGTTGAGGGAATTGACGACCTTGTTGATCCGCTGGCCGGTGATGTCCTGGAAGCTGCAGGCGGTCATCAATTCCATTCCGATGAATTCCAGTTTGTCGATTTCCGGGGCCATACCATCGGGGTCGTCTTCGGGAATCTTTCCGCGCAGTTTGGCGACGATGACATCCATTTGTTCGGCGTTCTCCAGGATCGTGTTGGCCGCTTCCTCGGTGGTTTTGACCACTTCGCCAAGTTCGTCGGTGGCGGTCGAAATGGTGGTGTTGGTGTCATCCGCCGGTTTCAGCGAGGCGATTTGCTGTTTGGTGGTCTCGATGTGGTCGTTCATGGCGAGGATTTCCGCCATGATGTCCTCAATCGAATTTGCGGGATCGTCTTCGGCGGCAACATCCAGCTTTTTGCTGAGATCCTTTATCTGTTTAGAGACCTTACGGCTGATGCTGTCTTCGAGGGATCGTATCGCGTTCAACACGTCGCCCAGGTTCGTATCTTCGTGACTTTGGGCGAACTTAACGCGTTCCGCGGAAAACAGCCGCGCACTTTTTCGTGCCATCTTTAGCCTCCATAGAAAATCTTGAATTATTCTAGCGGGTCTTCTGCGGCCCGTCACCCGGGGATAAGGCCGGCAGGGGGCCGCGCTATTCGTTGCGTGGTTCCGGCTATTGGTCCGGGTCCCCGCCCGATACCTGATCGGCCAGCCGGCGCATGAACTTTTCGGCCCGGGCGACCTGATCGAGGGATATGAATTCGTTGGGTTTGTGGGCGACGGCGATGTCTCCGGGTCCGCACACCACGGTCGGAATGCCGATGCGGGTGTGGAACAACCCGGCCTCGGTGCCGAACGCCACCTTGGCGTGGTCGTTGCGCCCGGCCAGCGCCTTGACGAAGGTGACGACATCCTCGTCGGCATTCAATTCCAGCCCCGGCATGTCGTTATAACACTCGATGTCGATGCCGGTGTCCGGGTGCACCGCGTGCATCAGGGGCTCCAGGGTTTTCCTGGCATAGCTGCGGATTTCGTCCTCCAGCGCTTCAGGGTCGTCGATGGCCAGATAGCGGAATTCAAATTCCATCCGGCACGACCTGGGCACGATGTTCAACTGCACGCCGCCGGCGATGACGCCGGTGTGAACGGTGGTGTGGGTGATTTCGTAAAGGTCGTCGAAGGGGCCGTCACGCTCGATCCTGCGCGCCATGTTCTTCAGGTAGGTCACCAGTTCGGCGGCATATTCGACCGCGTTGACCCCCTTGGGCGCCAGCGCCGAATGGGATTCCAGCCCGCGCACGTTGGCGGTGAAGCTGCGTTTGCCCTTGTGCCCGGTGACGACCTGCATGGAGGTCGGCTCCCCGACGATGCACATGGCCGGCTTGACCGGCATATCTTTAAGCTTGTCGATCAGGCGGCGCACCCCGATGCAGCCGATTTCCTCGTCATAGGAAAAGGCCAGATGGATGGGGGTTGTGAGGGCGCGTTCCAGAAACACGGGCACGTAGGCGAGCACGATGGCGATGAAGCTTTTCATGTCCGCCGTGCCCCGGCCATAGAGCTTTGCGTCCTTTTCCGTTACCTGGAACGGGTCGCTGTCCCAGGCCTGACCGTCCACCGGCACCACATCGGTATGCCCGGACAGCATGATCCCGGCCTTGCCCTCGTCGCCCAGGGTGGCGTACAGGTTGGCCTTGGTATTGTCCTCGTTATGAACCAGCAGGCTTTCGACGCCGAAGCCGGCGAGGTAGTCTTGAATAAAGGCGATCAGATCCAGGTTGGATTCCCGGCTGGTGGTGTCAAAGGCGATCAGCTTTCTGATCAGGTCGAGGCTTCGAAGGTCGGGCATGAGTGTGTTCGGGTCCGGGTTGGGGGATAACAAAATTGACGGATCGGCCACAGTTTGCAAGCCTCAGTCGTGATGAATGAAAATTTGCCATCCCTGATTCGCGAAAACCTGGTGACCCGGCGGTGGCGCCAGTTCCGGTTTCTTGCCGACCTGGTCGAAACGCCATCCGAATTCACGGCTGGGGATATGGCGGCGATTTCCGATTTAACCCTGCGGGCGTTGCGGGATATGGACCTGGGCGTCGAGCGCCATGTCGTGCACCCGGATGCGTCGAGCGGGCTTTCGGAGATCACCAATCTGGTGGTGCGTCACGAATTCTCCGCAGGCCCGGTGGTGGCGCTGGCGGCGCACGGCGACACGCGCCCCGCCGCCGGGAACTGGAGCCACAATCCGCTCGAATCGCAAATCCGGGGCGGAGTCTTTTACGGCCTCGGCGCGCTGAGCAAGGCGGACATCGCCGTTTTCGCCTACGCCCTGGTGGCGTTGCGCGACGCCCGGCCGGTGCTTTCCGGAACGGTGGAACTGCACATCACCTTCGACGGCGAAGCCGACGGGCTATGGGGCACCAAGTGGCTGCTGGATAACCGCATCGCCAATCCGGATTACGCCCTGGGCAGCGGGCACGCCTACGGCATCGGCACGTCGTCCATCGGCGTCCTTCAGTTGCAGGTCGATATCGAAAGCCTGTCCTCGCACCTGTCCGCCGACCCCATGGAAGCGGCGTCAAAGGTTCTCGACGGGCTTTATCAATTGCGCGCAACCTACGCCGGCATCCGCTCCGACGTGCCCGGCATCGGATCCCCTGCGCTCATCATCGGCCAGATCCACGGCGGCGAGCGCCCCGACGAGGTCCCGGGGCGGGTGTCCTTCACCCTCGACCGGCGGGTGATCCCGGACGAGGATCCGGC
>JAESSX010000351.1 GCA_016763915.1 Rhodospirillales bacterium | reverse complement strand
GGTCGGCGAATTCCACGAACAGGCGCTCGACCATGTTCGACGACATCGCGCCCAGGCCCGACATGGCCTGGCTGAGTTCGCGGATTTCCTCGTCGTCCATGCGCTCGAACAGCGCCGCCGCCTGTGCCGACCCGATGGACAGCATGAACATGCCGGCCTTCTGCGGTCCGGTCAGTGATCGGAAATCGTCTTTCAAGCGGGCCAAGGAAAACACCTCCAATTTACTAATGTAGGGCGGGCGGAATTATAGACCCGTTAACCGAATATTACGGAAAATACCTTAATGATGCTATCCTTGCGTTTACTTCCCGGCGGCATAGGAGGGCAATGAATATGCGCTGCAAAGTGGCCGCAATCTTGCTTTTTTCGTTCGTCGTTTATGCCGGAACCCCTATTTTCGCACAAACCGGGCAGGCCCGCGCGCAACAAAACCCGCCCGGTATGCAGGAAAAACCGGGGTCGCCGGGACAGGTCAGGACCTACCTGCATCCGATCCGGAAATTCACCGCCATCGTCCCGGCGGGCGATGAACTGTCGGAACGTGGGGATTCTATTCAGGTTTCGATTCGATCCCGGCAAGGCTACATCATCAACATTCAGACCGGCGACGCCAATCCGACCCTGCCTTTGGCGAAAATGATCGCCAAGCTGGAAATGAATTACCTGGGCGACGGCAAGCCCTGGTCGCAGAAACTGGGCGTACAGTCGTCAACAATGGCCGGGCTGGACGCCATCGAGGCCCTTTACGAAGGCGCCGGGACGCGGGTCAAGGTGGTCGTCGCCCGCGGCGTAAAAACGGATTTCGTGATTATCTTTTTTGCGCCTGCGGAATCCTATGAAATGCTGGAACGCAAATTCAATTGGTTCCTGTCAAATTTCCGTCCCAGTCCGGCCGAAATCTCTACGTCGAAAAAGGTGTCGGCCCCATCCCCGGCAAAGCCGCCCGTGCCATCTGCTCCGTCCAAACGGTTCGACCAGGCGGGGTATGGCTATGCCATTGAGTATCCCGGAAACTGGGACGTAAGCAGGCCGTCCGGGGACACCGCCTCCTTCAGCGGCAAAAGGGGAACGCGGGACTTCCGGGTGGTGGTCAGCATCCAGAATGTACGGCCCGCCACGGCGAAAACCCCCGGGGCAGGCGGCGGAACAGGCTTTGACGGATTTGAAGACCTCGCTGGCGCGGGAAGCCGGCGATTTCAAGATTGTCGGGGAAAAACCGCTGACCTACAGGAACGGGAACCTGAGCCTGTCCGGGCGGCAAATCGTGGTGACCTATTCCTATTCCGGCGAACGCTACCGGAGATGGGCCCTGGTTCTGCCCCGCCCGACGGGCACCGTTGCCCATATCTGGTCCTATACCGCGCCCGACAGCCTGTTTGTGGAATTCCGCCCGTTCGCGGACTCCATGCTGAAATCCTGGATCATTCAGCCCGGTGGCAGGTAATGCGCGCCCAAAGGCGGGGAACACGGCTTCTGGCAACGATTGCGCTTTCAGGAATGGTTCTGGCGCAGCCCGCCCTCGGAGCGGACGGCAACAAACACAAAGGGCAGGGCGCAGGTAAAGAGCGGCCGTCGATTGACGAAATGGTCCGCTATTTCGATACCATAATCTTCCATTCGGAATTCAAGGGCGTGGAAAACGCCAAAATCGTCAAGAAATGGACGGGTCCGTTGCGCATTGCGATCCGGACTTTTGAAGAAATCACCGCTTTGAAGGACGGGCGCGAGGTTTCGCGGCTGAAACAGATCAAGGTCAAGAAGACCTATATAAAATTCATCCAGAAGCATCTGAACAAGCTGGTCCAGGCCTCGGGGTTGCAGACGGAAGATGTCAAAAAGACTGGGCTGGCGGCCAACTTCATCATTAACTTCGTGCCCCGCCGCCAACTGGGAAATCCCTATCTGGCCAAGGCCAATCCGAAACTGTTGCGCAAGATGGCCGCCCAGGGGGGATGTTACTTTCTTCTGTGGTCCGACAGGAAGACCGGCAACATCAGCAAAGCCGTTATCGTGGTTAATTCAGAACGTTTACTAATTCGCATAAACCATTGTTTATTAGAGGAAATGACTCAAAGTCTCGGCCTTCCAAATGACAGCGATTTGATTTCGCCATCGATCTTTTCGGACGCCAGCCGGCGCACCTAATTGACGCGCACGGACCTGATGATCCTCAAGGCTTTGTATCATCCCCGCATGAAGGTCGGGATGGCGCGCGAACAGGCCTTGGCGGTAGCAGAGGGCATTCTCCGGGAGATCGATGCTTCGTTACCCTGACCAAAAAGTCTCTGAATCCGTTGCTTTTTTGGCCCACGCTAACGCTTTCTTAAGCATACCGCCGGTATAGCCGTAGTGAAGGGAACCTGTGCGGGACCGTCTCTGGGATAGGGGGTCGCGGCTGGGCAGCGCAATTCGCGGCGGGTGACAAAGTGACATTCTTTAAAGGCAAAAGCACAAAACAGGACGATACGCAAAAGGGCTCCGCCATTGGCGCCCCCCAGCCTGACGGAATGCCCGGAAGAATGCCCGGCGGTTTTTTCGATGTCGCGGTGGCCACGGTTTTCATCAATGTCCTCGGCCTCGCCCTTCCGCTGGCCCTGTTTCAGGTCTTCGACCGGGTTATCCCCGAAATGGACACATCCCGGTTGTTCTGGCTGATCATCGGTGTCGGCAGCGCCCTGGTGCTGGACGCCGTGTTACGGGTCGGGCGGTCCTACGTCTGTGGCTGGATGGGCGCCCGTCTCGAACACCAGACCGGGTGCAACGCCCTGAAACGCCTGTTCGACGTCAATATCATCGATTTTGAAAAGCGCGGCGCCGGGGCTTATCTGGAACGCCTGAATGCGTTGGGCGCGCTCAGGGATTTTTATGCCGGCCCGGCGGTCGCGGCGTTTTTCGATCTGCCGTTCGCGGCGCTCTATCTCGCCGCCATGATCTATCTGGCCGGGCCGCTGGTTTTGGTGCCGGTCCTCCTGATCGCCGTTTTTTTCGCCTCCGCCCTGATGCTGAGAAAACTTCGCGACACCCTGAACACGCTCATGCAGGCCGACGACCGGCGTTTAGGTTTCATCATCGAAGTCCTGGACGGCATTCACACGGTCAAGGGGCTGGGAGTGGAACAACAGATGCTGCGGCGCTACGAGCGTTTGCAGGAAAGCTCGGCGGAAGCGGATTTCCGCGTGTCGCGCTACAAGGGCGCGGCCACCGGCGCCGGAACCTTGCTATCGGGTCTGGTGATTTTCTCTGTCGCCGGGTTCGGGGCATGGCTGGTGATCGGCGGCAGCCTGACCACCGGCGCCCTGCTGGCCGCGATCCTGTTGGCCGGACGCGCCGTGCAACCGCTGGAAACCGCCGCCGGTGTCTGGATCCATTATCAGGATTTGAAACTGGCCCGGCTGCGGCTGCGGGATATTTTCGATATGCCCATAGAAAAACCCGCCGGCCTGATGAAGTTGGCGCCGGTCCAGGGCAGCCTGGATTTCGAGGATATGACCTTCAGTTACGGCAAGGGCAAGGACGGCGAAGACCTGCCTGCGGTCTTCCGGAACATCAACCTCAGTGTGGAACCCGGCCAGACCGTCGGCATCGTCGGACCCAGCGCCAGCGGCAAAACCACACTGTTGTCCCTGATGATGGGGCTGTTCACGCCAACCTCGGGCGTTGTGCGCGTCGACGGGTACAATCTCAGGGAGTTCGAAACATCCAACATTCACCATCAGGTCGCCTATCTGCCGCAGGAAGCGGTGATGTTCAGCGGCACATTCCTGGAAAACCTGACCATGTTCCGCGATGAGCGGGCCGATGACGCCCTAGGGATCGCCAGGCTTCTGGGCCTGGACAACGTCGCCGCCGGCCTGCCCCAAGGCTATGACACGGTGATCGGCGTCGGCGCGGAAGACAAACTGCCGCGAGGCTCCCGCCAGCGCATCGCCATCGCACGGGCCATGGTCGACAAGCCGCGAATTCTTCTGTTCGACGAGGCGAATTCGTTCATCGACGGCCCCGGCGACGCCATGCTGCTGAACTTGTTGGCGAAACTGAAGGGCCGGGTGACGACCATCATGGTGACCCAGCGGCCTTCGATGCTCAAGCTTGCCGACCGAATCCTGGAAATCCGTGGCGACACCCTTTTTGAACATGACCTGACGCCGAAAGGCCCTGCGCAGGCCAAAACCAAGACCGCCGGCAATGGGATTCCCGCCGCTGTCCTGTCGCAGCCCCCCGCCAAAGCCGGCAATCCGACAATGGGGGCGGCGCAATGACCGGCCAATCCCAGATCGAAGGAACACCGCCGCTGTCGGGTTCGCCGTTCACCGTACTGCCGCGAGGCGATGCGCCGGAGAGCAGGGGAGAATTTGACGATTCCGGCCTTCTCGCCGGGATCGGGGAAAAGAACGACCTTTCGGCCTGTCTGCTGGCGCTTTTGGAGGCCTTGGACTGGCAGGGGGAACGCCAGGAGGTGGCCGAGGCTCTGCCCCATTTCGTGGAAAATTTCGATATTACGTCGTTCCGCAATGTGCTGGCGGCATTGGGCTATGAAAGCCGGGCCGTGTCGGCGCGCCTGCGGGACATCGGCCTGGAACACACGCCCAGTTTGTTTTTGCCGGACGACGGCGCCGCCCTGGTGCTGGTGGGGCTGGTCAAGCCCGCCGGAGACGGCGGCAAGGGGGACGATGGGGAGCAATTTCACGTCATCGAAGCCTTCGACAGTACCGCTGGACGGTACGGGCCGATGCCGGACGGAAATCCGAAGGGCAGGGCTTATGTTTTCAGCCCGGCGGCGGGGGCAACGGGTCAGGACGAAGACGCCGACTGGTTCCGTACCGTCGGAAACCGGTTCGGGGGGCTGGCCCTGCAGGCGCTCGGGATCACCTTTATCCTCAGTCTTATGGGGCTGGCCGTCCCGTTGTTCGTGATGGCGGTCTTCGATCAGGCCATCCCCTCGGGTTCGACCGCGACCATGGCCTATCTGGCCGCCGGCGTCGGTATCGCCGTGATATGTGAAATCGCTCTCCGGTCGCAGCGGTCCAGGATATTCTCTTTTATCGGCGCGCGTCTGGACAACATCGTCGGGGGCGAGGTGTTCCGGAAAATCCTGGATTTGCCGGCCTCGCTCATCGAACGCGCCGCCATCGGCGCCCAGATCGCCCGTATCCGGGATTTCGAGACGGTGCGTAAGTTTTTTACCGGTTCCGCCGCTATCGTCCTTTTAGAGCTTCCCTTTTCCCTGATTTTCATCGCCGCGGTCGCCTATCTGGGCGGCGCCCTGGCCTTGATTCCCATCCTCGCGCTGACCCTTTCCGCCGCTCTGGGACGCCTGGTCATACCCAAAACCGCCGATTTGGCGCGCCAAGCCTCGCAAGCCGCCCGATTGAAGCAGGAATTGACGGTCGAGACCCTGGGCGGCCTACGGGCGATCAAATACTGCGGCGCCGACGGGACATGGCTGCAACGCTACCGCGCCCTGTCCGGCACCGCGGCGCTGCGGAATTTCTATTCGGCCCAGTATGCCTCGTTGCAGGAAACCTATTCATACGTGGTTCTGCTTAGCGCCGGGTTCGCCACCGTGGCTTTCGGCGTCGGCAAGGTGAGTTCCGGCGAGATGACGATTGGCGCGCTGGCGGCGTGTCTGTTGCTGGTCTGGCGCGCGCTAGGGCCGTTGAAAGCCGGGTTGATGGCGCTGGCTAAAATAAGCAGCGTGGAAAGCGGTGTCGGCCATCTCAACGACCTGATGGATATTAAGGCCCGCCCGGCAGGGCGCGGCACGGACCGGTCCGAGGAGGCGGTCGAGGGCCGGATTACCTTTGAAAATGTTTCCATCCGTTACGATGAGGACGCGCCGGCCGCCCTCGATGACGCCAGTTTCGATATCAAAAGCGGCATGATCGTTGCCATTCTGGGCTCCAACGGGGCCGGCAAAACGACGTTGTTGAAGCTGATCGCCGGTCTGTACCAGGCCGACGAAGGCAGTGTGCGGATCGATGGCCGCGACGTCCGCGACATGAGCCCGGCGGAATTGCGCCAAGCGGTTTCCTATGTGCCCCAGGCGCCGCAGTTTTTCTACGGCACCATTGCCCAGAACCTGCGCCTGGCCAATCCCACGGCCACCGACGAGGACCTTCGCCGCGCCACGCGCCAGGCCGGCGCGCTCGAAGACATAGAGGCCATGGAACAGGGCGCGGGGGACTGGAAACGCACCGGATTCGACGTGCGGCTTGGCGACAGCGGCGCGGGTCAGGTCTCGCCCGGCCTTTTACAGCGCCTGAATCTGGCCCGGGGGTACCTGAAGAAATCGCCGATTGTGTTGCTCGATGAACCCGGCAACGGCCTGGATATGAAGGGCGACAAGGCCCTGATGCAGGCGCTGTCCAATATGCGCGGCCAAACAACCGTATTCATCGTCACCCATCGGCCATCGCACCTGAAAATGGTGGATCGGATCGTCTGGATGGAATACGGCGCCATCCGCTCGGTCGGGCGGCCCAAGGTGGTCATGCAGAAAACCGGAGGGAAGGTCTTGTGAGCGACGCCGCAAACACGGATAGCGGACACCAAACCCGCCTCGGCCACCGGCTGCCGAGGCCGCTGGCCCAGTCCATG
>JAESSX010000038.1 GCA_016763915.1 Rhodospirillales bacterium | reverse complement strand
TTCTTCACCACCTGCGGCTGGATGATGTGGAACTGGCTGGCCTCGGCCATGGGCTGGGGAGCGACGCTGCTGCTGTACGATGGATCGCCCTTTTATCCGTCGCCCGCGGCCTTGTTCGATTTCGCCGACGCCGAACAAATGACCCTGTTCGGGACCTCGGCCAAGTTCATCGACGCCATGGCCCAGGCCGGGCTCAAACCGATCGAAAGCCACGACCTGGGTTCGCTGAAAACCTTCTGTTCCACCGGCTCGCCGCTGGCGGCGGAAGGATTCGATTATTTCTATGGCCATGTGAAAAACGATATCCCGCTGGTGTCTTTTTCCGGCGGCACCGACATCATGGGGTGTTTTTGCGGCGGCGATCCGACCAAACCGGTGTGGCGGGGCGAAATCCAGGCCCCCATGCTGGGCGTGGCGCTCGACGTGTTCGATGAAAACGGCCAATCGCTGCGCGGTGAAAAAGGCGAGTTGGTCTGCACCCGGGCGTTCCCGTCCATGCCGGTGGGGTTCTGGGACGATCCCGGCGCCACCCGCTATCGCGCCGCCTATTTCGAGGCCTATCCGGGCGTCTGGACCCATGGCGATTACATCGAGATCACCGAACACGGCGGCATCGTCATTTACGGCCGCTCCGACGCCACGCTCAACCCCGGCGGCGTGCGGATCGGCACGGCCGAAATCTACCGCCAGGTTGAGCGCCTGGACGAAGTCACGGAATCCATCGTCATCGGCCAGGACTGGGAGCACGACGTGCGCGTGGTGCTGTTCGTGGTGCTGAAAGACGGATTGCAACTGACCGAAGACCTGACGCGTCGCATCAAGGGTCAGGTGCGCACCCATTGCACGCCCCGCCACGTGCCCGCCGTGGTCGTTCAGATCGCCGACATCCCGCGCACCAAATCGGGCAAAATCACCGAGTTGGCGGTGCGCGATGTCGTCCACGGCCGCCCCGTCAAGAACAAGGGAGCGCTGGCCAACCCGGAAGCCCTCGACCTCTACCGCGACCTGCCGCAACTCGCCGGCTGACGAGGATTAGCCCCTGTTTAAGGGTTTTGCCTGTTCCAGCACCCACTCGCGGAAGGCTTTGACCTTGAACCGGTTGGCGTGCGCCGGCGCGGAAACGATGTAATAGGCCCAGGTCGACGGCACCGATATCTCGAACGGCTTGACCAGCCGCCCCGACGCCAGGTCGTCGGCGACCAGTTGGGAGCGCCCCAAGGCCACGCCTTCGCCGATAAGGGCCGCGCGCATTACCAGATTGGAATGGGAAAAGGTCTGGCCGTGAGTGAAGTCGCCTTTCGTCACTCCAGCGGCGGCGAACCATTCCGGCCAGCCCTCCAGCGCGTTATCATGAATCAACGTGTAATGCCTAAGGTCGCCGGGCTCAACCAGGGGCGGGCCGTTTTCCAACATCATCGGGCTGCACACCGGAAAAAGACCCTCGGTCATCATGGGCACCACATGCTGTCCCGGATAATTGCCCCGCCCGTAGCGCAGCGCCACATCGACGCCGCCTTCGGAAAAGTCCGCCAGATCGTCGGAAATCGCCATTCGCACGTCGATATCCGGATAACTTGCGCGAAACCGCCCCAGCCTCGGCACCAGCCAGTTCGTGGCAATCGAATCGGTCGTGCTAACAGTCAGCACCCCGGCGCCATCGTCGCCTTCGATGCGGGCCACCGCCTCGGTCATGATCGCCAGCGCCTGGCTCATCGGCGCCAGCAGGGTTTGCCCGGCGTCGGTCAGTAAAAGTTTCCGGTTCAGCCGCCGGAACAGAGGCTGGCCCAGGCGTTCCTCCAGCCCCTTGATCTGATGGCTGACGGCGGCCTGGGTGACGTTCAGTTCCTCCGCCGCGCGGGTGAAGTTCAAATGCCGGGCGGCGGCCTCGAAGGCGCGCAACCCGTTCAACGACGGCAGGGCTTTCGACATAAATCGACGATAATCGAACCTTATTTAATATAAAAGATTAAATTAATTAATTGTACGTAACATATTAAAAATAGTTGATAAATTTTATATAATTAATTTTATATCATTAGTTTTTATTATTTAATAATGAGAAATTGTCGTTTGTCGATGACCTCCAGTCCGGGTACATCTCGGGGGTTCTTTCGCCTCTTAAGACAGCCTTATTCTCTACAAGGACCAGGATCATGGCCAACACGACTTACCCAGCTTGCCTTTCCGCCCATTCGCCGCAAACGGTTTCCGAGGCGTTCCGGACGCTGGCGCGCCTTGTCGGGAAAGAGGCCCTGTCCCTGCCGGGGCGCGTACTGCAAACCCTCGTTGTCTGGCAGCAGCGCGCGGACAGCCGTACCCGGCTCGCCGGTATGGAAAACCACCTGCGCCTCGACGCGGGCCTGACGCCGGCCGACATCCGGAAGGAAACGCGAAAGCCCTTCTGGACAGCCTGAGGTCCCCTATATACAAAGGCATCCGTAGGGATTGGACCGCGCCGGGATTTCCACGGCCTTCCGCCCTAACCCGGGAACAAGGCCTTGTGAATGATCGAATATCTGAAACGCCATGTCTGGCTGGTGATACTTGCGGGCTTCCTGGTCGGCAGTCTCGGCATGGGCATCCGCCAGAATTTCGGCCAGTTCCTGCCCGCCATAACCGCCGATCTGGGCTTCGGGCGCGAGACCTTCGCCTTCGCCATGGCGCTGCAAAATATCATGTGGGGGGTTTTCACGCCCTTTTTCGGCGCCATGGCCGACAAGTACGGGTCCGGCAAAGTGATCGCCTTGGGCGGCGCCGTTTACGCGTCCGGTCTCTATGTCATGGCCAACGCCGAAACCGCCTTCGGGATCAACGTGGGCGCCGGGATGCTGATCGGGTTCGGTCAGGCGGCGACCGGTTTTTCCGTCGTGCTGGCCACCGTGGCGAGAAGGGTCAGTCCGGCCAAACGCAGCCTGGCGCTCGGCATCACCAGCGCCGGGGGCTCTTTCGGGCAGTTCTACATGGCCCCCATCAGCCAGAGCTTCCTGGAGGCTTACGGCTGGTCCATGGCGCTTATTTATATCGCCGCCCTGTCGATGATGATGGTTGTTCTGGCCGCCGCCCTGACCGGCCGTTCGTCTGACTCCACCGAAGGCGACCCGGATCAGACCCTTTCCCAGGCCGTCGTTGAGGCCGCCGGGCACAAGGATTACTGGCTTCTGTCGGCCGGGTTTTTCGTCTGCGGCTTCCAGGTGGCGTTCGTCGCCGTGCACCTGCCGGCGTTTTTGCAGGATATAAAATTCGACGCCGCCGTCGGCGCCACGGCGATCGGGCTGATCGGGTTGTTCAATGTCGCCGGCACCTATGCCTGCGGCGTTCTCGGCGGGCGGTATTCCAAAAAATACCTGCTATCGACCCTGTATCTGATGCGCTCCGTCACCATCGCCCTGTTCCTGGTCGTGCCGCCGTCGGAATTCACGGTCTATGTGTTCGCCTCCGCGCTCGGCCTGTTGTGGCTGGGCACGGTGCCGCTGACGTCGGGGCTGGTGGCGGTGATTTTCGGGGTGCGCTACATGGGCACGTTGTTCGGGGGCGTGTTTTTCGCCCACCAGATCGGCAGTTTCATCGGCGTCTGGTGGGGCGGCTACGCCTTCGATACGACGGGGTCTTATGATCACGTCTGGATCGCGTCTGTCATCCTCGGCGTGGCTGCGGCGATGCTGCACATGCCGATCGTCGAGAAGGCGCTCAAGCCCGCGGCGC
>JAESSX010000350.1 GCA_016763915.1 Rhodospirillales bacterium | reverse complement strand
ATCGAACGCGGCACCAAGGGCATCGAATTCCTGCTGACGTTCATGTTGTTCAACGTCATTCCGACGCTGTTGGAAATCACGCTGGTGTGCGGGGTGCTGTGGAAATTGTACGGCGTCTGGTTCGCGCTGGTGACGTTTCTCACCATGGGTTTCTACATCGCCTGGACGCTGACCGTCACCGAATGGCGGATCAAATTCCGCCGCATCATGAACGAGACCGATTCCGAGGCCAACACCAAGGCGATCGACAGCCTGCTCAATTATGAAACGGTCAAATACTTCGGCAACGAGGAACACGAAGCCAACCGTTTCGATGCTTCCCTGAAAAGCTATGAACGCGCCGCTGTCAAAAGCAAAACGACGTTGTCCTTCCTCAACATCGGCCAGGGCGCCATCATCGCCGCGGGCGTCACGCTTGTGATGCTGATGGCCGCGAAGGGCGTTGTCGAGGGCTCCATGACCATCGGCGATTTCGTTTTGGTCAACGCCTATCTGATCCAGCTGTTTCTGCCATTGAATTTCCTGGGCTTCGTGTACCGCGAGATCAAGCGGTCCCTGACCGACATGGAAACCATGTTCGAGTTGATGAAGGAAAACACCGAGGTCGAGGACAAGCCCGGCGCCAGACCGCTGGCCGTCGACGGCGGCAAAGTGGTGTTCGAGAACGTTTCCTTTGCCTACGACGAACGGCGGGTAGTCCTGGCCAACGTTTCCTTTTCCGTCGAGCCCGGCAAAACCATTGCCATTGTGGGGCCGTCGGGAGCGGGAAAATCGACCATTTCCAGGCTTCTGTTCCGGTTTTACGACGTCACCGGGGGGCGGATTCTGATTGACGGCCAGGACATCCGCGACGTCACCCAGAAAAGCGTGCGCGCCGCCATCGGCATGGTGCCCCAGGATACGGTGCTGTTTAACGACACCATCTATTACAACATTGCCTACGGCGCCCCCGGGGCGACCCCGTCCGAGATCGAGGAAGCGGCCCGGCTGGCCAGCATCCACGACTTCATCATGAGCCTGCCGGACGGCTATTCCTCGACCGTCGGCGAGCGGGGTCTGAAACTGTCCGGCGGCGAGAAACAGCGCGTCGCCATTGCCCGCACGATCCTGAAAAACCCCCGCATCCTGCTGTTCGACGAAGCGACCTCGGCGCTGGACAGCCACACCGAACAGGAAATACTCGCCAGCCTGCGCCAGGTTGCCGCGGAGCGAACGGCCCTGACCATTGCCCACCGGCTGTCGACCGTGATCGACGCCGACGAAATTCTGGTTCTGGAAAACGGCTCCGTCGTCGAACGCGGCGATCAGGCCCAGTTGCTGGCCCTGGGCGGCACCTACGCCGCCATGTGGGCGCGCCAGCAGGAAGCCCTGGAAGCCCGCGTGGCGCTTGAGAGGGCCGGCGAGTTCCTGGAACCCGACAGCCTGGCCGACCAGGCCTCGCCCGAGCCGGCAAAATAAATCCGCTCCCGGCGTGTCCCGGCATGGGGTCACTTTTGCGTGAAAAGGGACCCGCCAAGGTTGTCTCAAATCCTGTTGGAAACTATTCTTCTGGCCACCCTTAACCAATCAATTCGGGGACATGAAAGCGATGCCAAACCGACGTAAATTTCTGACCCACGCCTTCGGCGCCGGACTGGGGCTCGCCAGCCTGCCGCTGAGCTCGACGATTTTCCCGTCCCCGGCTTTCGCCAGCTATGCAGCCCCCAAGTCCTTTCACCATCAGGACTGGTTCAAGCGCTCCACCTTCGACCTTCGCGAGGACCAGAAAGCCGCCACCAAGGCCGGCAAGATGCTGGTTCTGCTATGGGAGCAGCGGGGCTGCGTCTATTGCAAACAAATGCATGAGGTCGCCTTCCAGTACGAGGAAATCGTCAATATCGCCAAGGCCAACTTTTATGTCATTCAAATGGACATGCGCGGCGACAGGTCTTTCATCGATTTCAACGGCAAAAAGAACGCGGAAGACAAAATCGCCAAAAATCTTTCCATAACCTTCACGCCGACCACACAGTTCCTTGACGCGACCAGCAAGGAAGTCTTCCGCATGCCGGGCTACGCCGACCCCCCGGTCTTCAAGGCGGTCTATGAATACGTGGTCGAAAAAGGATACGAGGAAGATACCTTCCAGGACTGGGTCAAGAAAAAGGTCGGGTAAATGACCATGCCGGACGCTCTTCAGGACCGGTTTCTGCGGACGGTCCCCGCCCTGTTTTTCGCTCTCGCCCTCGTTGCCGTTCCGGCCGCCGCCCAGAAGAATTCCTCGGTGAACGAGAACGACAATAAGATCAAACAATGGAACACATTTGTTGACGACCTTCTGCTGGTCCACCGCAAGCGGTTGGAAACCGGGAATATCAAGAAAACCAAACGCCTCAGCGGATATTCGCGACAGCCCGACTATTTCCGCGAGATCGAGTACCGGGACGCCGCCAACGGCCACCTGCTGAGCCGCATCCGATGGGAGCGGGAAAATCCCGACACGGCACAGATGATTGAGATTTTCTTCTATGACAGGCAGGGCCGTGTTTCCGTCGATTATCTGGCCGCTTATCTGCCCGGCTATCGCAATGCGCCCTACCAGACCCTGATCAATATTCACCGTCACGATAGCGAACTCAGCGCCTTCCGCCAGTTCGACGCCTCCGGCGAGCTATTGTTCCAAAAGTGCCAGGGTGACTATTTCAACCGCAAGGTGGCAATTTTTCTCGACGACGTCGATATCCCCCCGGACCCGTCGCAGGTGTCGGAAGACCTGTATACCGCCTGTTTCGGATTGCTTCCGGTCTCGGCCGGGCGCTATCTCAAGCCCACCGCCCTTATTCCCGGCCTGCAACGAAAAACGCAGATGAAGGATGACGGGGATGGCGAACTGACGGTCGAGATTCTGGAACAACGCATCTCCGGCCTGGACCGCCGGATCAAGACATCTCCGGACCAGGGCGACCTTTACGTTAAACGCGGCAAAAACTATTTCTGGCTGCGCCAGTTCGATTTCGCCATCGCCGACTTTACCAAAGCCATAAGCCTGAACGACAACCTGGACGCGGCTTATTTCGGCCGCGGCATGGCCTATGGGCGCAACAGGGAACTGGAGCGTGGGATCGAGGACCTCAGTGTTTATATCCGGCGCAACCCGGAAAGCTCACTCGCCTACACCAAGCGGGGCGTGCGCTATATCTGGATGAAGGATTTCGAACGCGCCCGCGATGACCTGAAGATGGCGGTCTCGCTCGACGACGACAACGCCGAAGCGCACGACGATCTCGGCGTGGTGATGGCCCAGCTGGGCAACCCGGAAGAGGCCATCGGACATTTTCAGAAATCCAGGACCCTGGACCCGGGTTATCAGAAAGCCCACCACAATCTGGCGCTGGTTTTGTACATGGTCGGAGAGCTGGAGCGCGCCCTGCCCGCGGTCAATGAGGCCATACGCCTTCAGCCCGACAACCGGGGCTCTTTGTTGATTAAAAGCAACATCCTGGACGGCCTTGGCCGGAAACAGGAAGCCGCCGCGCTTAAGGAACGCGCCGGGTTCCTGACTGAAGGCAACTGGTCGGAACGCTCCGCCATTCGCTAGCGTATTTGGTTTTTTTAACGCAAATGCGTCGTCGCAAATGGAGCCATTTGCTCGGGATTTGGTTTTTTTAACGCAAATGCGTCGTCGCAAATGGAGCCATTTGCTCGGGATTTGGTTTTTTTAACGCAAATGCGTCGTCGCAAATGGAGCCATTT
>JAESSX010000349.1 GCA_016763915.1 Rhodospirillales bacterium | reverse complement strand
TGTTGAACCGGGGCCGGCGTCGGCGGGGGCTTGGCCGATGCTGCGGCCTGGGCTTGGGCCTTAGCCGCGGCGGCGGCCTTGGCCTGTTGCGCCTTTACGGCGGTGATCTTTTCCATCATGTCATCGATGAAGAAGCCCTGGAAGCGGCTGATGCCGAGGGACAGGCCCCACTTGACGGCGGACTCCGCGTCGACGCGCGCCAGGATCACCCCTTCCTTGCCGGTCGACGCGACCACTGCCCGCATATCGTCGAGGCGGGCCGGATCGACCTCTCCCTCGTAATCGGAATCCCAGTTGATTTTCACGAAGTCCGATTTCAGCAGGCCCGGATCGAGGAATTGCAGGGCCAGCGGGTTAAGCCCGTCCACCACCACCCGGTAGCCGCGTTCCTGCAGGGTGTCGCGGGCGTAACCGTAAGTGTTCATGTCGGCGAAAATATCCAGCACCTGCATTTCGACCACGACCTTTTCGGTGTGTTTGCCGACAATCTGGTGGAATTTCTGGAAATCCCGGGACAGCACGGTGCTGACATTGAGGTTGAGGCTTATGGCGAAGGGCAGTTTGGCGAAATCCCGGTTGCCCAGCACCGCAAGCATGCGTTTGTCCAGGGTTTCCGTCAGGTACTGGAATAGCCACGGCGAGGCGAACAGGTCTACGTCCGGGCTGATGCGTTTCTTCAGCTCGATCATGGAAATGGAATGTTCCTTGAAAACCAGATTGCCGGGCCCGGCCGGGCCGATCTCCAGGCAGCTCTGGTTGTGGATCAGGTCGGCGATGCGGGTCGTCTGAAGGTTTTGGTTGATGGCCGCCAGATTAAGCGTGCTCAATGGGTCGCCGCGTTCCTTGTTCTCCTTGACCCTGACTTCCATCTGTTGCTTGTGGGCGCGCTGGGCCTCGACGGCGAGGTCGTTGGCGATGGCCATAAAGGCCGAAAAATCCTCCGGCTGGCTGAGGTCATACCAGGTCGAGAAGGCGTCTTCGAAGGCGCCGTCCTCGACCACCAGCAACGGGTCCTCAGCAAACAGGGAGCGCACCTTGTCGACGGCGGCGTCGGCGTCGTCGACGGGCACGTTGCGGCAAATCAGCACCACATCCGCGTTATGCAGGGCAAACGCGGTGGCCTCGAAGCTTTCCATCAGCCCGTCGAGGGAGCGCGTCGCGATTTTGATGAAATGAGGCTGGCGATTGGAGGCTCGCAACTGCGACAGGTGGATATGCACCGCGTAAACGCCCACCGGGTTCGCCTCAACCCGTTTGAGGCGCGACAGCAGTAAACTTTCCTCGCTTGTATCGGCTTCGCCTATACCGCCGCCCGCGTAGCCGAGATCGGCCATGGTGTGCCCCGTTGTCTTGTTGTCCGGTCGCCCCGCTATGGACCGTAAAACGGAACCCTTAAAATCCGATTACCGTCCAAACGAGAGTATTTTTTAAAGGCCCCCTCCAACGGCGCCCGCCGGCTTGCGACGAAGGGACCGCTGGGTCATCATAGAGCCTGAGATGGCCCTTATACACCAAAAACCGAACCCCGGTTCGGCTAAGGCATCCGCTCATGCGCCCCCGGGAAGCCGCGTTTACGCCATCGGCGATATCCACGGGCGGGCCGACCTTCTGCGTCGTCTTCACGGACACATTCTGGACGATGCGGCGGCCGCGCCGGACCTGCGCAAAATCGTCGTTTACCTGGGCGATTACGTCGACCGCGGGCCCGATAGTTCCGGGGTCATCGACATCCTGATCAACCGGCCCCTCGAAGGGTTCGAGCGCCATCACCTCAAAGGCAATCACGAGGCCATGATGATCCGGTTTCTCGAATCCGGCGCCGGCTCCGAAATGTGGATGATGAACGGCGCCCGCGACACCCTGGAAAGTTACGGCCTCGGGTTTTCGGATACCGCGCTCTACCGGTATGACGCGAAGGGCCTCGCCCAAACCTTCACCGATGCCGTACCGCAAAGCCACCGGGCGTTCTTGGGCCGGCTTGCGCTGCATCACGCCGAAGGCGATTACCTGTTCGTCCATGCCGGGCTCAAACCGGGGGTGGCGCTGGAAGATCAGGATGAGAACGACCTGATCTGGATCCGCGACGAATTCACCCGAACCGACACCGATTTCGGCGTCATCGTCGTGCACGGCCATTCCATACGGATTGCGCCCGACGCCAGGCCCAACCGCATCGGCATCGACACCGGCGCCTGGCGCACGGGAATCCTGACGGCGGCGGTGCTGGAAGGCGGCGGCGTCCGGTTTTTGCAGACATAAGGGACGGTCAACCCGTTTCAAATTTCGGTTAAAGAAACACCAAAATCAAGTTTGTTTCTTTTTTGTTCTTGACAAATTAGGAGTAATAGGCTATTTTTTAAAATATAATGATTTTTATCTGAACATAAAGGAGTATTCTCATGGGCGGAACGAATAGCACGGCGATGCCCGACCGCGACACGGGCGCAAGCGGTGACTCCGGCGTCCCCGGCGAAAGCTTCACCGCCACGCCGCAACCCGCGCCCCAATCCAACACCTTTCTGAACGGGCTTTCGTCCGGCGGGCTCAAGCTCTCGGCCCCGGTCGGTTTCGACGCCGCCAACCGCCCCGACGACGTGTTCCGGGTCGAAAGCGCGCTGTCCGGCGCCGATATCCTGAAACGCCCACCGGGGCGCGCCTTCGGCGACGACACCCTTGGCGCTATCAAGACGGCCCAGGGACGCCTCAACGCCGATACCCGCCTCGATCTCGCCAAATCGCCCCTGAAGATCGACGGCCTGGTCAACCCGGACGGCCCGACCCATGCCGCGACCCGCCGCCTGGCCGGCGATGTCCTCGTCAGGCGCGCTCCGATAACGCCCGGGCCGCAACCGCGATCCCCCATGACGGACCTGCCGCCAAAGCCCCGGTCCATGGTCATGACGCCCTCGGACCCGCGCCGCGAGACGCTCGAGCAGACGGTCAAACGCTTCGCCAAAACCAAACCGCAGCTCACGCCGGCCCTTGGCGCCCCCCAAAGCCCCATGACGGCGGAGCAAACGTCATCCCTGGAGCGCCTTGCCGGCGGCCTGAAAAAGACCACCCACCCCGGCCCCGTCGCCAGGAACATCGCCGACGCTTTCCGTACCAACGCCAAAAGCACGGCGGCCGAGTTCAAGGTCGTCCGCGATGCGCTGGCCAAGTCGGGAACGCCCGATCAGGTCAAAAACCTGACCGAGGGCGTCCGCGCCGAGCTGGCCCCCGACGAGCGCGGTCGCTTCGATAAACTGGTCGGTCCCGGCGGTGAGGGGCAGAAAGATGAACGGCCAGGCGGAAAACTCCCCTCACCAATAAGGGATGCAGGCCCACCGACCGATAAGCCGGTTGACCGCCATCAAATGCTGAAAAAGCTGGGTTTCGACCCTGATTCTAAAATCGGAGAAAAACTCCGTGCCGCGGAAGCCCCCCTTTCCGTGTGGAATGTGCGGGATCTCCGGGAAGAAGCTAACGAAAAAATGAAAGCGGAAATCCTGGGTGGCCGGTTGCCCGCGGGCCCGCCCCACGACAACAAGGCGGACGCTTTCCGCCACGCCTATTGGAGTTACCGCACAACCCAAGAAATCGGTCCCGACGGGGCAAAGCTGTTCGGCGACGGCCATGAAATCACTAAACGGAACAAGGATTCGGAACGGCTCATGGACCTATTCAACAACAACGTCGGCCGCCGCCTGGCGCTCGATCCGGCCAACCGCGGCCGAAAAGCCGAGGACGTCATCCTGGAGGCGATACGAAATGGAAAGATGCAGACGCGTCCCTTCCAGTTCAAATGATTGCTGTTTTGTAAGGCCTGTTGGAAACAACTATTATTTGTAACTTGCCGGAACATACTGTGGACTTAATGAGAAAACGCACCAAAATTGCGTGGCTAATCTTAGGAGCTCTTTTTATTGAGAGCATCATCATGCTCAACGTACGGTGGTGCGGGTCTTCGTCTTTTCTGATCGTCAATCGTTATATCCATCAATCGCCGGTCGACGTGGCCCTCTTCTACGAAGGCAAAAAGTATTGGCAGGAAAAACTCGTTTCATTGGGCGTTGAACAAGCGACGGTTCCCACTTGGAATGCAGGCATCGTTGATATCCAGGTCACTCTTGCCAACGGCGCCATATTGACCCGCCCGGGAACATACGTCGATGGCAGCGGCAATCACCAAATTTTCAAAATTTGGAGTGATAGAATCGAATTAGATTTTGCTACGGGTTCGGGATATTTGGGCTTGACCGGATATGGCGGGTTCGCATGGTTTCTTGAACTCGCAGACTCAATCGTCCGTCGCATGACCTGCCCCGTAAGGTGGGCGGTCACATCCCTATTGTACTGACGGTAATATACCGCCTTTCGAAGACAACGCCTTCTACGATGTTCCCTTGGATGTTCTCTTGGATGTTCCCTTGGCAAATTCCTATGCCCCCATCGGCGGCGGGTGCCGACGCCCGGTGGGCTCAAGCGCGAGACGCTCGAACAATCGGTCAAACGCTTCGCCAAAACCAAACCGCAGCTCACGCCGGCCCTTGGCGCCCCCCCAAAGCCCCATGACGGCGGAGCAAACGTCATCCCTGGAGCGCCTTGCCGGCGGC
>JAESSX010000348.1 GCA_016763915.1 Rhodospirillales bacterium | reverse complement strand
CACCGTATTGAGAATGGGGTGGAAGGCGACGTCGAAGTCGCCGCGGGAAACCAGCTTGCGGAAATCCTTTACCCGGCCCGCGGTATCGGACACCAGGGTCGAGAAGGTTTGTTCAAGATTGTCGAGGTCCAGCTGTCCTTCCTTGGCGTTTTGGAACATTCGCAATGAATAGGCGAGGCCGCTGGCGATGTCTTCCTGGCTGACTTCCTCCTGGCCCACGTCGAGGCTGGCGGCCTGGACCTTGATGCCTTCGCCGGCAGGGTCGGCTTCCTTGGAAAACTGGGAAATTTGTTCTTCGACGGCGTTGATGTCGACGCTTTTGTCATGGACCAGGCCGAAACGGCCTTCGCCGACCCGGGCCGCCATGTCGCCGCCGGCGGAGTTGGCCTTCAGGTAGGTTCCCAGGGTATCGAGGAGTTTCTGTTCGCTCTCCTCGTCCATGCGTTCGCGCATGCTCTCGTAACCGGGCAGCGAGATCAGGGTCAGCTGGTTGTTTTCGTCGATTTCGCCGTTGGCGACGGCGTCCTTCAGGCTTTCGGCGAAGTCGGCCGGGTTCTGCAGACCGGTTTCGGAATCCCGCGCACCTTCCTTGCGGCGGTTTTTGCCCGCCGACGGGCTGCCGCGGAACGCCAGGAAGTAATGCCCGCCCAGGTCTTCGAGCTGGTAGCCGACAAACAACTGGGGCTTGGACCCGCCGGGGCCGCCCATGAGCCGTACCGTGGCGTCCTCTATCCGGCCCGATTTGCGGGGAATGGCAAGCAACCCTTTAATCAGGGACAGGTCCGCCGGATCGATGAAGCTGTCCAGCGTGGCGCCGATCAGTTTATCCGAGCTTTTACCGACCAGGGGCGCCGTCGGCCCGACGGCGAAGGTTACTTTTTCGCTTTCATCCAGTTCGATCAGGATATCCGCCCAGCAAAACGCCATGGCGACAAAGCGGTCGCGGTCGCTTCGCAATCGTGACGGTTGGTGGGGGACAGGTGCTTCGTTCATAAGTTAACCCCCGGCAAGAAAAATCCGGAGCACGGGGAAAGTATAGAATGAAGTTCAAAAGTAATAAAACTATACCCCAAGTTAAGGAATATTATTTTTACGTCGATATATTTAATTTTTACATCGACATAAAACCACCTGAGCCCCGCGACCAATTTTACAATTTTACAGAAAGATAGTTTTTTATTGTACTCTAAATAATGGAATCGATTAACTCATTAATTTCACCATTATAATATTTCGCCGTTATGACCGGTGTGTTTCGAAATGTGTCCGTTCGTATAGGTCCGGGGGCGCCTTATAGCTCGTCCTTGACCTGTTTTATAAGCTGGGTCAGGCCCGCCGCAGCCTGTTCTTTCGGTGTGTCGTGGCGGCTCAGGTAATATTCCAGCAGGCGCGCGAATTCCTCGATAACGGCCGCCGGATCGCCGCCCCCTTTGGGGTGTTCGGCAAAGGCCGAAAAATTGGCCGCCGCGTGGCGCAGACCCAGGGCGACCACGTCTGCGGTCAAGCCGTCCTGCAAGCGGGTATTGGCGACATTGATGATCTGATTGGCGATCTGGACACTGGGCGTGTCGTCGGGGGTATCGCTGGGCATTGGTTTATTTCCGTTCCTAGTGGATAGAATCTAATCTAAGGCACCCAGACGGCTCCCAAGGTTCATCCGGAAAGGCGGGCGATGCGCGGTGATGCGGGCTGCATCACAAGTATCGGGCAACCTCTCGGCGGGCTTGGGGAGCAGCCCCTCTGGGCACAATGGGAGTCCCATGTCCCGGCCTCTCGGGGCGCCGTACCCTTGGCGGGCCTTTCATCGCCCGCGGGCGCTGTCCTTACGGGAAACCAGGATATGGGAATCCTATGGATACCCAATGTTAGATACTATCCGCTCAATTGACTTTGGTAATCTAACACACCTTCCCGGAAGGCCAAGGTTCAGGTGCATTTCCAGTAGCCGTTATTTCAAAAGGTAGCGTTGCCAGCCGTCTAGGGACAGGTTATCGTTCCTGCCGTTCGGAATATTGGTATATTCAAGCATGAATGAACAGAAATACCGCCTGATTACGCGTGCGGATTTTGACGGCGTCGTTTGCGGGGCGTTGTTCAGTGAGTTGAGCATGATTGACGACATCGTGTTCGCCGAACCCAATGACATGCAGCAAGGCTATGTTCCTGTTTCCGAAAAGGACATCAGCGCCAACCTTCCTTATGTGGAAGGCATTCACCAGTGTTTCGACCACCATCGCAGCGAACTGAAACGGGTCGGCGAGAAGGATAACCTGATTATCGACGCCGACGCGCCTTCGGCGGCCCGTGTGGTCTACCGTTATTTCGGCGGCAAGGACGGGTTCCCGCAAATTTCCGAAGAATTGCTGGAAGCGGTCGATCAGGCGGATGCTGCCCAATATTTGGCCGATGATATCCTGGCGCCGGAAAAGTGGACGCTGTTGAATTTTATCATCGACCCCAGGTCGGGTCTGGAAAGGGTCAGCGGATTCAATCTTGCCCATACCGCCTTTCTGTATGACCTGATGACCTATTGCCGGCATACGCCGATCGATGAAATCCTCCAGTTGCCGGATGTCCAGGAACGGGTCAATTCCTACATGTATCAGCGTGAATTCGCCGAATTGCAGTTGATCCGGTGTACTTCGAAGCATGACAAGCTGGTCGTCGTCGATTTACGGGAAGAAGATCCCATCTATGTCTGCGGCCGGTTCCTGATCTATGCACTGAATCCCAATTGCAACATTTCCTTACACCTGCTGCCGGGGCCGGTCGACGGCATCACCAGCATCGCCATCGGCAAATCCATTCTCGACCGGACGTCTAAAACCGATATCGGTGCCTTGCTGCTGGAATACGGCGGCGGTGGACATGACGCCGCCGGCGGCTGCCGGGTCGAGACCGGCAAAGTGGATGAGGTTGTGGCCGAACTGATCGGGCGCATCAAAGCCGACGGATAATTTCCCCCCGGGTTTTTCCACTGGTTAATCATTAATTTACCTGGCGTTGTTACGGTTCCCGACTCAAACGAGGTTTATTCAGAACGAAAACCTGGGGAATCATTATGATTGCGGTCATTTCCGTCCTTTCCTTTGTCCTGGCCTTCGGGGCCATCTGGTTTACCAGCGAAGCCCTGAAGCGGGTCGATAGCTATAACGACGCCAAGTTGAGTCCGCATCTGCTCAAGGTCCAACAGGCCGCCAATGGCGTTAATGAAACCCTGCAGGCCCTCAATGGGCGGGTGGAACTGTTGGAGAGGCAGATCCATACTCTGAAGTTGAAAGCCGACCTGGCGCCGGCCCTCGAGCAGGAAGCCGCGGCCCTTCAGACTAACCTTCACAAGGTCCATAAAAGCATCCCGACCATCCGGCTCGTCGGCAACGTCGGCGTGTCCATCAAATGATAGAAGGCGGACGCCACGTGGGTGCTGGTTGGTCTCGAGAACGACCTGAAACCGCCATCCTGCAGTACGTAGCGGTCGGGCTTCAGCCCGGCCGGAGAGAGGGCCGGGGGTAAGGGTCGGAACGGTGCAACCTTCTGACTGCTATCGCTTTTCGGGCCGCCCACTCACCCGTCAGTATGCCGGCGCAAGAACTCGATGGTCCGTCGCCACGCCCGCAGACTGGCTTCGCGGTTCGCCCCGTGCCGACCCTCCTGCGCTCGCAGGAATCCGTGCCCGACACCGGGGAAGATCTCCGACTCGAAGTGCTTTCCGTACCGCGCCATCTCGCGCGCCGCGGTCGGGATGGTTGCGTT
>JAESSX010000347.1 GCA_016763915.1 Rhodospirillales bacterium | reverse complement strand
GGCCGCGTCCGGCCAACAAACGCCGGGCCATGGCGCGGCGGCGTTGCGAAGCATTCAGGGCCGGCGATGGCAGGTTGCTGTCCAGGTCCATCGGCACGGCGGGGATAGTGTCGTAGCCGTGAATGCGGACGACTTCTTCGACCAGGCAGGCCTCGCCGACGATGTCGGAGCGCCAGGACGGTATAGACACGCTCAACGCCGCACCGTCTTCCCCCTTGGTTTCCCTGGACTCGAACCCAAGCACCGACAGGATGTCCACGACCTTGGTTGTGGCCAGTTCCAGGCCGCCGAAACTTTTAATCCGGCCAAGGCGGAGCGTGATGTCGTGTTGGCGGTCCGGCTCGGCCCCGGCGATCACCAGTTCCGAAGGCTCTCCGCCGCACAGGTCCAGGATCAACCGGGTCGCGATTTCCATTCCATCGACCAGAAACGCCGGATCGACGCCGCGCTCAAACCGATAGCGGGCGTCGGACATGACATTCAGCTTGCGCCCGGTCATCGCCGTGCGGATGGGATCGAAAAAGGCCGATTCCACAAACACATCGACGGTGCTGTCCGTGCATCCCGACGCCTCGCCGCCGATGACGCCGCCAAGCGCCTCGGGCGCATTGTCGTCGGCGATGACCGTCATTCCGCCGTCCAACACATATTCCCTGCCATCCAGGGCTTTGAGTTTTTCGCCTTTTTCCGACAACCGTACGTTTAGGTCGCCCGCAACCCTGGCCGCGTCGAAAACATGCAGCGGCCTCCCTAAGTCCATGGTCATCAGGTTGGTGATGTCGACCAGCGCCGAAATGGGGCGCAGACCCACGGCCAGGAGTTTGTCTTTAAGCCATTTCGGACTTTCCGCGTTTTTGACGCCTCGGATATACCGGCCGACGAAATAGGGACACGCATTTTCCGTACCCGCCTTGAAATCCAGGTTCACCCCGATCGGGCTTTCGAAGGTTCCCGGCACGCTATCGCAGTCCAGCGGCTTCAGCGTCCCGACCCCGGCGGCGGCCAGGTCGCGGGCGACGCCGCGCACGCCCAGACAATCGCCCCGGTTGGGCGTAATCCCGATTTCAATGACCGGGTCGGACAGCCCCATGGCGTCGGCGGCGGGCGTACCCGGCTTGGCGTCGTCGGGCAGTTCGATGATACCGTCGTGGTCGTCGCTGAGGTTGACTTCGCGTTCCGACAGCAACATGCCGTTGGACACGACGCCGCGGATTTCGGTGGGTTTAAGGGTTATGCCGGTGCCTGGAATGGTGGACCCGGACGGAGCAAACACGCCCCTTAGCCCGGCCCGCGCGTTGGGCGCGCCGCAAACGACCTCGACCGTTTCCGTGCCATTGTCCACCCGGCACACCGTCAGCTCGTCGGCATCGGGGTGTTTTTCCGCCGCCACCACATGGCCGACGACGAAGCCCTCCAGGTCTTTCGCCCGATCATGGACCTTGTCGATCTCGAGCCCGATCATGGTCAGGCGTTCCACCACCTCGTCGAGCGAGGCCGTGGTGTCGAGATGTTCCTTGAGCCAGGAATAGGGGAATTTCATGACCTAAAGCCCCCCGACCATGGATGGCACCCGCAAGGCGCTGAAGCCGTAATGGCGCAGCCAGCGGAGGTCGGATTCATAAAACGTGCGCAGGTCCCCAATGCCGTATTTCAGCATCGCCATCCGTTCCACCCCCATACCGAAGGCGAAGCCCTGGTATTTTTCCGAATCGATGTTGCAGTTTTCCAGCACCTTGGCGTTGACCATTCCGCAACCGAGAATTTCCAGCCAGTCGTCGCCGTGACCGATGCGGAATTCGCCGCCTTCGCGCGTGCAACCGATATCGACCTCGGCCGACGGCTCGGTAAACGGGAAATAACTGGGGCGGAAGCGGACCGGCAGGTCGTCGACGCCGAAAAACGCCCGGCAGAAATCGATGATGCAGCCCTTCAGGTGACCCATGTGGGTGTTCTCGTCGATCACCAGGCCTTCGACCTGATTAAACATCGGCGAATGGGTGGCGTCGTAATCGCAGCGGTAGGTCCGTCCCGGCACGATGATCCGGATCGGCGGATCGGACCTCATCATGGTGCGAATCTGCACCGGCGAGGTATGGGTGCGCAACACCATGCGGTCGTCCTCGCCCTGGCCCGGCAAATAGAAGGTATCGTGTTCCTGGCGTGCCGGGTGATCGGGCGGAATATTGAGCGCCGTGAAATTGTGCCAGTCGTCCTCGATGTCGGGGCCTTCGGCGACGCTTAAGCCCAGTTCGCCCAAAATCGCCACCACCTCGTCGATGGTCTGACTGATGGGGTGGACCAGGCCTTCCCGTTCCGGGCGCACCGGAAGAGACACATCCACCGTCTCGGCGGCCAGCCGGGCATCCAGTTCGGAATTCCCCAGGGCCTGTTTTTTCGCCTCGATGGCGGCGGCGACGTCGCCTTTAAGCGCGTTCAGGGACTGGCCGGCCTGTTTGCGGGCGGCCGCGTCCATGGCGCCCAGGCCCTTCATCAATTCGGTGATCCGCCCTTTCTTGCCGAGGGCGGAGACCCGGATTTTCTCAAGATCGTCCAGACCGGCGGCGGCATCAAGGGCGGCCATCAATTCCGAACGAAGGTTTGCCAGTTCATTCATTTCGAGTATTTCCGCCCCTAAAAAAAAGGGAGCCGCCTCGCGTTGCGAGGCCGGCTCCCGATTGTAACCCCCGTAAATTTCCTTACGGAATTAAGCGTCTTTGGCGAGAGCCGACTGGGCCTGGTCCACCAGCGCCTTAAAGGCGTCCGGTTCCCTGATCGCCAGATCGGAAAGGATCTTGCGGTCGATCTCGACCCCGGCCTTGCCCAATCCATTGATAAACTGGGAATAGGTCATCCCGTGTTCCCGGGTGCCGGCGTTGATCCGTTGAATCCACAGCGCCCGGAAAGACCGTTTGCGGGTGCGGCGGTCGCGATAGGCATATTGCAGGCCTTTCTCGACGCGCTCGATGGCGACGCGGAAGATGTTCTTGCTGCGGCCCCGGTATCCCTTGGCGCGATCAATGACTTTTTTGTGACGGGCATGGGTGGTGACGCCCCGTTTAACGCGTGACATGGCTCAATCCCTCCCTCAACCGTACGGCATGTATGACTTAACGATGCGGGCATCGGCATCGGAAAGGATCATGGTGCCACGGGCGTTACGTTTCGTTTTCTGGGAGCGCTTGGACAGTCCGTGGCGTTTACCCGCCGCACTGCCACGGACTTTTCCGGTGCCGGTCAAGCGAAACCGCTTTTTGGCGCTGGATTTGGTCTTCAATTTAGGCATTTCATTCTTCCTTGTTTTGATTGGTATTCGACAGGTCGAATAATTGAGCGGTTGGGCATGCCATTGGCCTCAAGCCGCTCGTGCGCGCGGGTTATACCCTTGTCCTTTGACCAATGCAAGACAGGGACAAGAAAAGAAAACCCTTCACCGGGCAGATGGTTACTTGGGCGCCACCACCATGGTCATCAGGCGGCCCTCGCTTTTCGGGAACTGTTCCACCTTGGCCACTTCATCCACGTCCGCGCGGACCCGGTCGAGAACCTTCATGCCCAGATCCTGGTGGGCCATTTCGCGGCCCCGGAAGCGGATGGTCAGCTTGACCTTGTCGCCGTCGCCGAGAAACCGTTGCACGCTGCGCATCTTGACCTGATAGTCGTGCTCATCGATGCCGGGGCGCATCTTGATCTCCTTGACCTCGATGATCTTTTGCTTTTTGCGCGCCTCGTTGGCTTTTTTCTGGGCTTCGTACTTGTATTTCCCGTAGTCGAGAATCTTGCAGACGGGCGGGTCCGCGTTGGGTGAAATCTCGACAAGGTCGAGCCCTTCATCCAAGGCGATCTCCAATCCTTCTTCTTTGGAAACAACGCCGACCATTTCGCCGTCGGCACCGACGACGCGTATAGGATCGGCTTCGATCAATTCGTTGACGCGCGGGCCCGTTCGGGTCGGCGCCTGATTAAAGGGTCGTCGGGCTATTTAAAAATCTCCTGTCGTCGGTCACACAATGCTCAGTCCGCTTTCGCCGGAATCCGACGCCGTAAAAAACGGAAAATTACGGTGGTGTATATTCAAGATTCTGCCAGCGGAGCAGCCGCCTCGTCTCGCTGTCTAGCGGTTGCCTCTTCAAGCGCAAGAATTTCTTGATCTTTGCCGCCCAACCGGCGCACGGCCACGGTGCCCTCGGCGGCTTCCTTGGCCCCGATTACCATAATCACCGGCACCTTGGCGTGGCTGTGTTCGCGAATCTTGTAATTGATCTTTTCGTTGCGGACATCCAGTTCGGCGCGCAGCCCGGCGGCTTCCAGTTCGGCCATCACCTCGGCCGCATAGTCGTCGGCGTCGTTGGTGATGGTGGCGACAACGACCTGTAGCGGCGCCAGCCACAACGGGAATTTGCCGGCATAGTGTTCGATGAGAATGCCCAGAAACCGCTCGAACGAGCCCAGAATAGCCCGGTGCAGCATGACCGGGCGGTGTTTGGCGCCGTCTTCGCCGATGTAGTGCGCGTCCAGCCGCTCGGGCAGCACGAAGTCCACCTGCAGGGTGCCGCATTGCCATTCGCGGCCGATCGCATCGCGCAGAACGAAGTCCAGTTTCGGACCGTAAAAAGCGCCATCGCCGGGGTTCAGTTCGGTTTGCAGGCCCGTCGCCTCGGTGGCGTCGCGCAAGGCCTGTTCGGCCTTGTCCCAGGTCTCATCGGTCCCGGCGCGCACCTCAGGCCGGTCGGAAAACTGCACCACCACGTCCTCGAAGCCCAAGTCCTTGTAAACGCTCATCAGCAAGGTGCAGAACGCCTGCGTTTCCGACGTGATCTGGTCTTCGGTACAGAAGATGTGGGCGTCGTCCTGCACGAAGGCGCGCACCCGCATCAGCCCAAACAGCGCGCCGGACGGCTCGTTGCGGTGACACGACCCAAACTCGGCCATGCGGATGGGAAGGTCCCGGTAACTGGTGATGCCCTGTTTGAAGATCTGCACATGACACGGGCAGTTCATCGGCTTGAGCGCCAGAACCGTATCCTCCACGTCGGTGGTAAACATGTTCTCGCGGAATTTTTCCCAATGGCCGGAGGCTTCCCACAACACGCGATCGACCATCTGCGGCGTGTTGACCTCGCGGTAGCCGGCCTTCTCCAGCCGCCCGCGCATATAGCTGCGCAACGACCGGTACAACGTCCATCCCTTAGGGTGCCAGAACACCGAGCCGACGGCCACGTCTTGCAGGTGGAACAGGTCCATTTCCCGGCCCAAGC
>JAESSX010000346.1 GCA_016763915.1 Rhodospirillales bacterium | reverse complement strand
GTTATGTGGAATTGGGCGATTAGAGGTTCCGAAAACCGCAAACGCCCTTCTGACCTCAGCCCGTTTATGAACGCCATTGCCGCTGCCCTTAACTCCACGCCGATACGGCGCAAATGAAAATAGCGAACAGCCCCTATTTATGACTGAAAATATCCCCCAAGACCCGAAGTCCCCCCTGCTTCAGGCAGGAACCGACGCCGACAACAGCAGCGCGGATAACGATTTCGACGACCTTGTGCGCAAAGCCCACGACCACCACTTGGCGGGGCTCTTTGGTGAGGCGGAACACCTTTACCGGGAGGTTCTGCAATCCCGGCCCGACGCGGCGGAGATTCTTAGCAAGTTGGGCGCCGCATTGGCCGTGCAGGGAAAATTCATCGAGGCCGTATCCGCCCTGCGCCGGGCCATCGAGAAGGACCCGGAACTGGCGGAAGCCCACAACAATCTGGGAAGCGTTTTCCAGATACAGGGCAAGCTGGACAACGCCGTCGTCTCTCTCCGGCGGGCGCTCGACATCACTCCGGACCAGGCCGCCGCCCACATCAACCTGGGCAACATTCTCTCGAAACAGGGCAGCCTCGAAGAGGCCGTGGAATCCTACCGGAAGGCGTTGAAGATTGACCCCGAATCCACCCAGGCCCTTAACGGATTCGGCGCCGCCATGATACAGCAGAACAAAGGCGCCGAGGCCGCGGAAGCCTTCGGGCGCGCTCTGGAAATTACCCCCGACCAGCCGGAAACTCTCAGCAACCTCGGCAGCCTTCTCCGGAACCAGGGGAAATATGATGATGCGGTGGAAACCCTGCGCAAGGCGGTCGCCGTCGAGCCGAAATTGACCGAGGCCCACATCAACCTGGGCAATGCCCTGAAAAGCCGCGGCGATTGGGACGCCGCCATCGACGCTTATCAACACGCCATTTCCCTGGAGCCGGACAATGCCGAAATCCACTGGAAACAGGCCCAGGTTTTGTTGATGACGGGCCGCTTCCGGGAAGGCTGGGCGGAATACCAATGGCGCACCCGATGCGATGATTTCCAGTCCCTGATCTGGAATGTGCCCGGCACCCCGTGGGACGGCTCCAGGCTGGACGGAAAGACGATCCTGATATACTGCGAACAGAATTTCGGCGATTCCATCCAGTTCGTCCGCTATGCGGAAACCCTTGCCGCGTTGGGCGGCACAGTGGTCGTCAAATGCCCACCTCAACTACAAACCCTGTTCCAAAACGTCCCCGGCGTAGACAGGGTTGTCACCCACCTGGATCGCTCGGTGATCTATGGCGTGCAGGCCTCGCTGCTCAGCCTGCCCGGCCTGCTTGGAACGGACATGGAATCGATTCCGGCGACGGTCCCTTATTTTAAACCCCCGGCCGCACCGAACCGGAAGCTGGACGGCAACGGCAAGCTGAAGGTGGGTATCGCCTGGGCCGGCAGCCCGGCGCATAAAAATGACCAGAACCGTTCCATTAGCCTTCCCTTATTTAAATCCTTGCTGGATGTGGAAGGGTTTGCCTTTTACGGCCTGCAGGTAGGCGAACGAAGCCGGGATATCGCTCGCTTCGGCATGAGCGAGAGCATCAATGACCAGAGCCGGACGCTGGGAAATTTCACCGCCACGGCCTCGGTGATGGAGGAACTGGACCTGATAATTTCGGTCGATACCTCGGTCGCCCATCTGGCCGGCGCGTTGGGCAAGCCCGTGTGGACGCTATTGCCTTTCGCACCGGACTGGCGATGGTTGCTGGGCCGCGATGACAGCCCCTGGTATCCTTCCATGCGCCTGTTCCGCCAACCATCCCCGGACGATTGGCAGGGCGTTCTCGAGAAGGTCGAAACCGCGCTTCGCCAACGCCTTCTGAATTAGTTTGAGCGGGAAAATCATGAACCATCTCCTGCATAACCTGCATAAACTGAGCCACGACGAAAGCGGCGCCACGGCCATTGAATACGCCCTCATCGCCACCCTGCTCGTTGTCACCATTATCGGCGCCATAAACCTGCTTTCCAGCGACCTGAATAACACCTTCAACACCATCGCCAACGCAGTTACGCCCGTAATCTGATCCTTTGGCAGACGGAGTTCCCATGAGCCTGATGAAACCCCTGACCCGCCGGATATTCGGCCGCTTGATGGGCGGAGCGGCCGTTGCCGCCGCCGGCCTTGCCTCCGCCGTGGTTGCCCGGTCCAAACCTAAAGTCGTGGTTGTCGGCGGCGGCGCCGCCGGGGCCTCCGCCGTGGTCTATCTGGCCCGGAATTTTCCAGGCATCGACATTACCCTGATCGAGGCCAACCCGCGCTACACGACGCCCTTCTTCGCCAGCCGCTATCTCGGCGGCCTCGCGCCCCTGGATTTCATAAGCCACGGATACGGGACGTTATCGGACAAGTACGGCGTATCCGTCCTCCACGCCGCCGCCACCGCCATCGATGCCGAAAACAATACCGTCGTTTTGAAAGACGGAACCCGGGTGCCTTATGACCGCCTGATCGCGGCGCCGGGGATCGATTTCAAATACGGCCAAATCGACGGCTATGACGAGCTGGCCGCCGCCGTGCTGCCCCATGCCTACAAGGCCGATGCCCAGATTGCCGTTCTGAAAAAACAACTGCTGGCCATGGAAGACGGCGGGGTGTTTGCCATTTCTTCACCCTCAAGGCCCTACCGCTGCCCGCCGGCGCCTTACGAGCGGGCCTCTATCATTGCCCATTATCTGAAAACCCATAAACCGAAATCCAAGATCCTGATTCTGGACTCGAAGGATGAATTCCCCATGTCCGAGGTCATGAGCGAGATCTGGTCCCGCGATTATCCGGATATGATCGAATGGGTGCCGGCGGAATTCGGCGGCAACATCAAGGCCGTGGACGTTAAGTCCCGAACGCTTATTTCGGACGAGGAACGCTTCCAGGCCGATGTCGTCAACATTATTCCGGACCAGCACGCCGCCCGCATCGCCCATGTTTCGGGCCTGGCGGACAAGACCGGCTGGTGCCCCGTCGATGCCAGGACCTTCGAATCGTCTCTGGCGCCCGGGGTTCATCTGATCGGCGACGCAATCGATCCCGGCGACATGGTGAAATCGGCCTATTCCGCGCACAGCCAGGCCCAGGCCTGCGCCGCCGCCGTCGGGGCGCTGTTGAGCGGACAAAGCAATCCTACCGCGGGCCTGCTCACCAGCACCTGCTTTTTCATCGTAGCCCCTGAACGAGGCGTGAAACTGGGCGGCACATACAAAGCCTCGGGCGGCAGGCTGACCGGACAAACCGGTTCCATCAGCCAGGTCGGCGAAGCGCTGGAAATCCGCAAAAAAACCGCCGAGGAAGGGGACGCCTGGTATGCCGGCATCATCCGAGACATGTTCGGGTAAACCGGCCCTTTCAAGACAAAACAAGACAATCCGGTATGAAAATGATAGGTTTTCGGAATTGAAAAAAGACCCTTTGAAGGTGCGGGTTTAACATTTCGTTTTCGCGCCTTAATTTTTATCTGGATTGATAAATTTCATGCGCGCTGTCTTTCTTGCCCTGGCTTTTCTGCTCGTCGCCACGCCGGCGTTTTCGGAGAGCAAGATGATTATGTTCAATTCGCCCATTTGCGAATGGTGCGAAATCTGGGAAGAAGAAGTCGGCGTCGTTTACGGCAAGACCGATATCGGACAGAAACTTCCCGTCCGCCGCGTGGATATTTCCGATGACCGGCCTTCAGACCTGCAACACCTCAAGGGGATCCGCTTCACCCCGACGTTCGTGATCCTGGAAAACGGGCGCGAGATCGGCCGTATTCTCGGTTACGCCGGCGAATCGTTTTTTTGGGGGCTGTTGGAGAAATTAGCCAAGAAGCTCGGAAATTCTGTCGCTTCCTGCGATACCCAAAAACTCGTTACGGCGAATGCCACGCTCGCCGTGGCTGGCGGTACGGCGACGTGTTAGCCCGTTTCTTCATCCTTTCCGTGCTGTTCGCGGCCTTAATCCACCCGGCGAAAGCCCAGGAAGGGGCCTTGGTCACCTTCAAGTCCCTGAATCTTGAAACCGCGCTGGAACTGGCTGAAGCGGCGCTGGCGGACTGCCGCAAACGGGGGTTTCAGGTCGCCGTTGCCGTGGTCGATCGCTCCGGTATCCTTCAGGTCACCCTGAGAGACCGCTTCGCCGGACCGCACACCCCGGAAACCGCCCGCCGCAAGGCCTGGACCGCGATCAACTTCCGTACCAATACCGGGGAACTGGCCGACCTGACCCAACCGGGAAAACCGCAATCCGGAGCCCGTGACATCACCAATGTGTTGATGCTGGGCGGCGGCGTTCCGGTCGAAGCCGCCGGGGCCCTGGTTGCCGGCGTTGGCGTATCCGGAGCCCCCGGGGGCGATCTGGATGAAGCCTGTGCGCAGGCCGGAATCGAAGCCATCGCCGATAAAATCGCCTTTTAGCGGGCTTCCGGTTTGAAAAAACCCTTCGAACCGGGCGCGCTCTGGTTGCGGCGCATGGCGCACCCCGCCCGTCGCGGAGCGGACGTGAGCCCTGGCGGCGGTCAAACCTGATACGCTAAAGGCGTCCCTTCCCTATAATTCACAACAGGCAAAGCCCCTGTTATTTGTATGTTATTTAACTAAAAACATTAGTACTTTTATGGTTTCTACACATTCCCATAGTAATTAAAGGTTGCAACCTCTATATATTTAAGAGAGGAACATTGCACTTGGGCTTTAACCGCAGAAAACAATGGGGTACGCCAGTGAAAGACATCCACGAAATTCACCAAAACGCCAATCGCGCCAGCAATTTTTTAAAAGCCCTGGCCAACGAAACCCGGCTGGTAGTGCTGTGCGCACTGGCGGAAGGCGAAAAAAATGTCAGCGAACTGGAACATTTGCTCGGCGTCCGACAGCCGACCCTGTCCCAGCAATTGGCCCGGCTGAGGTCCGATGATCTGGTCAGCACCCGCCGCCAGGCCAAGCAGATTTACTACAGCATCTCCAGCAAAGAAGCGAAACTGGTCCTGGGCCTGATTTTCGAGTTGTTCTGCACGGGCGGAGGCGCCGACTTCGAGCGGAAACCCGCCTCGCGGGGGAGCACCGAAGCCGAAGCGGCCTGATAGCCCGTTGCGGCTTACCGGGGCGGCCCTATCCGGACCGTTTTTTCCGCCTCGCCTTCAGATAGCTACGGTAGTCGCCCGTCTCGTAACCCTTGTCGCGAACGAATTGAAACATCGCCAAAAAATGACGCGGCCGGAAATAGCCGGGCATGCGGGCGACTTCAATGGTCTTTTTTCCGTCCCTTCCCGTTACCCCGCCGGCCGTTTCGGCAAAGAACTGAATGGTCGGGGAGAAACGGATCTTGTGGCGTTTGGCAAGATCGCGCTCGGCCATAACCTTACCATCGAAATCGACGACCTCGCGTGCCCCGCGAACGTCCAGTTGCAGAAAATCGTAATTTTCCTTGATGTAATCCCGGATGTCCGGTCTGGCGAAATTAACCAGATGGGTTTCCCGGCAATAGGGGCAGCCGGCCAGTTCCCATAAAACGGCGAATCGCCGGCCCGCGTTGGTGGCCGATTCCAGGTCGTCCTTCAGGTCCAGAAAGCTGTTCAGGAACCAGGGCTGCGAGTGCAGGCCCTTCGGCGTGAATTGGGAGGTATAAGGCTTCGGCGGCGCAGCCACCACAGGGCCCCCGGCCGACAGGCCTAATGTGGCACCGAGAACCCCCGTCGCGGCCAGATGGTTAAAGCGTCGCCTTGTAATCATGTCCATGCCTCGTCAAAAAATTCGTTAAATCCGCGTGTTGAAAATATAATAAAATAAATAACGCAGAAAATATAATATAAATGCCTTCTGGTTTAAT
>JAESSX010000345.1 GCA_016763915.1 Rhodospirillales bacterium | reverse complement strand
CCGGATTCACAGGCGGCGCCGGCGCCCGAACCGGTGCCGGAAACCGCGTCCGCGCCGCAAACGGCCACCGTGACGGCGGGGCCTTCTTCCGCCGCCGCAGAGGGCAGCCGCATCGTTGTCAGGGCCAAAACCAACAGCTGGATTCAGGTCCGGGACGACAACGCCAACGAGCTGTTGTTGACGCGTCTGCTGCGCGCGGGCGACAGTTACACCGTGCCCGGGCGCTCCGGACTGATGCTTTCGACCGGCAACGCCGGCGCCCTGGAAATTCTGGTGGACGGCGCCGCGGTGCCGCCGATCGGCGGGGTAGGGGTGGTGCGCCGCAAGGTTCTCCTGGATGCCGATAAGCTCAAGGCGGGCACGGCGGCAAACGAATAAGAGGAATGATTTAAAGTGACGATGAGTTCCAATCCCCTGGGCACGCGGCGCAACACCGTCCCCGTCACCATCGGCCCGGTCACCATCGGCGGCGGTGCCCCGGTTGTGGTGCAGTCGATGACCAACACCGATACCGCCGACGTGGACGCCACCGTGGACCAGGTCGCGGCGCTGGCGCGGGCGGGTTCGGAACTGGTGCGCATCACCGTCGACCGCCCGGCGGCGGCCAAGGCGGTGGCGCATATCCGCGACGGCCTGGACAAGCGGGGCGTCGATGTGCCGCTGATCGGCGATTTCCATTACATCGGCCACAAGCTGCTGAGCACCTATCCGGCGTGCGCCGAGGCGCTGGCGAAATACCGCATCAATCCGGGCAACGTGGGCTTCAAGGAAAAACGCGACACCCAGTTCTCATCAATGATCGAAACGGCGCTGCGATACGACCGCCCGGTGCGCATCGGCGTCAACTGGGGCAGCCTGGACCAGGACCTGGTGGTCCGCATGATGGACGAAAACGCAAGCCTGGCGACCCCCCTGGACGCCGCCGACGTGGCCCGCGCCGCCCTGGTGCGCTCGGCGCTCGACAACGCGGCCAGGGCCGAGGAGCTGGGCCTGGGGCGCGACAAGATCATTCTGTCGTGCAAGGTGTCCGACGTGCAAAGCCTGATCCGGGTCTATACGGACCTCGCCGCCGGCGGCGATTACGCCCTGCACTTAGGCCTCACCGAGGCCGGCATGGGCTCGAAGGGCATCGTCGCCTCGACGGCGGCGATGGCGGTCCTGCTGCAGAACGGCATCGGCGATACCATCCGCGTCTCGCTGACGCCGGAGCCGGGCGGCGACCGTACCCGCGAGGTCATCGTCGCCCAGGAAATCCTGCAGACCATGGGGCTCAGGTCTTTCACCCCGCTGGTCACGTCGTGCCCCGGTTGTGGGCGCACCACATCGACCGTGTTCCAGGAACTGGCGGAAAAGATCCAGTCCCATGTTCGCGACCGCATGCCCGAATGGCGCAAGACCCATGTCGGGGTGGAAAACCTGAACCTGGCGGTCATGGGCTGCATCGTCAACGGGCCGGGCGAAAGCAAACACGCCGACATCGGCATCAGCCTGCCCGGCACCGGCGAGGAACCGGCGGCGCCCGTCTTCATCGACGGCGAGAAGGCGCTGACGTTACGCGGACCGGCCATCGCCGAGGAATTTCAGAAGATCGTCGAAGATTATATCGACAGCCACTTTAAACGCCGAGCCGACAGCTCCGCCGCCGCCGAGTAGCCGGAACCATTGTTATGTCCGATTTAAAGCCTCCCCGCGGCACCCACGACATCCTGCCCGAGGCGCACCGCCGCCACCGCCACGTCGGGGATACGGCGTGCGCCATCGTCGCCCTTTACGGCTACGCGGAAATCTCGACGCCGATCTTCGAATCGACCGACGTTTTCACCCGCACCCTGGGCGAGACGTCCGACGTGGTGACAAAGGAAATGTATGCCTTCGAGGACAAGAAAGGCAGACGCCTTGCGCTCCGCCCGGAAGGAACCGCGGGGGTAGCGCGCGCTTTTATCTCCCACCTGCGCTCGGAGCCGTTGCCGATCAAGCTGTTTTACCAGGGCCCGATGTTCCGCTACGAACGCTCGCAGAAAGGCCGCCAGCGGCAGTTCCATCAGTTCGGCGTCGAACTGCTCGGCGTCGCCGAACCCCTGGGCGATGTCGAGGTCATTACCCTGGCCGCCCATGTCCTGGACGCGCTCGGCGTCGCCGACGAGGTCACCTTGCAGCTCAACACCCTCGGCGATAAGGAAACCCGCCTGGCCTACCGGGAGGTTCTGGTGGCGTACCTCGAGGGCCACCGGGACGGGCTGTCCGAAGACAGCCGGAACCGCCTCGTGCGCAATCCTTTGCGGATTTTCGATTTCAAGGACCGTGGCGACCAGGAAATCCTTAAAAACGCGCCCAAGCTGACCGACCATCTCAACCAGGCCTCGAAAGATTTCTTCGCCACGGTGTGCAACGGCCTGGACGCCGCCGGGGTCGCCTATGCACTCAATCCCGGTCTGGTGCGGGGGCTGGATTATTACGGCCACACGGCGTTCGAGTTCGTCACCGAAACCCTTGGCGCGCAGGGCACGGTGCTGGCCGGCGGGCGCTACAACGGCCTGATCGAGACCATGGGCGGGCCGCCGACGCCGGGCATCGGCTGGGCGGCGGGGATCGAGAGGCTGGCCATGATGATCGACGCCCCGCCGGCCCCAGCCCCGGCCATCGCCGTCATCCCCGTCGGCAAGGATGCCGAGGCCGAGGCCATGATCCTGGCCCTGCAATTGCGCCGCGCCGGGTTTCCCGTCGACCTCGGCTATTCCGGCAATCTGAAGAAACGTCTGAACCGGGCCAACAAGGCCAATGCCCTGGCGGCCGTGCTTATGGGCGATGAGGAACTGAGCAACGGCGTGGCCACGGTTCGCGACATGAAAACGGGCGAGCAAACGGAAGTCGGCCTTTCAAAGCTGGAAGACCACCTCGCGCGTTACAGGTAGCGGGGTCATGGCGGATTTAGAAAAAAACACGCCCAAACCCATGGTCGTCGGCGCCAACCACCGGTCCAGCGCCATGAGCATCCGCGACCGGCTGTTCGTCGAAGACGCCCAGGTGCCTGGCGTGCTGGAAAAACTGCGCGAAGCGGGGATCGGCGAGGCGATGGTGGTCTCGACCTGCGACCGGGTCGAAATCCAGGGCCTGCACGAAGACCCGGACGCCGCGGCGCGCCGGATCGTCGAAATCCTCGCCGGCCATGCGGAACTTAAACCCTCGGACCTGGACGGCCAGACCTACACCCTGGCCGGCGACGAAGCGGTGCGCCAGATCTTCCGCGTCGCCGCCTCGCTCGACAGCCTGGTCGTCGGCGAGCCGCAGGTTCTGGGCCAAGTCAAATCCTGCCACCGTCTGGCCGCCGAGGCCGGCATGACCGGGACCGCGCTCGAAGCCATCCTGCAGGCGGCCTATGCCGCCGCCAAGCGGGCGCGCAATGAGACCGCCATCGGCGAGCGCCCGGTCACCATCGCCGCCGCCGCCGCCCGGCTGGCGCAGGACCTGCACGGCGACCTGTCGAAACGCTCGGGGCTATTGATCGGCACCGGGGAAATGGGCGAGATGACGGCCGAGGCCATGCTGGGCGAAGGCCTGGGCGACCTCGTCGTCGTGCATTCCACCCTTGCCCGGGCCGAGGCGCTGGCCCGCGAACTGAACTGCCATGTCGGCGATTACGACGACCTGGGCCGCCTGCTGGACGACGCCGACATCGTGCTGACGGCGCAAGGTGCGCGGCGTCATGTGGTGACCGCCGACATGATGCAGGTCGCCATCCACCGCCGCCGCCGGCGCCCGGTGTTTCTGGTCGATACCTCGCTGCCCGGCGACGTGGACCCGGCCATCAACCGCATCGACGAGGCATTCCTGTACGATCTGGCCGATCTCGAGGGGGTGGTCATGGACGGGCGCGCGTCGCGCGAGAGCGAAGCCGCCAAGGCGTCCGAGATCGTCGATGCCGAGGTCGAAGCCTTCCTGCACGGGCGCGCCGAACGGGTGGCGGTGCCGGCGCTGGGGGATTTGCGCGGCCATTTTGAAAAGATCCGGGAACAGGTCCTGAAGGAAACCGGCGACGACGCGGAAAAGGCGACGCGGCTTCTCATCAATCGATTATTGCACGCCCCGTCGGAAGCCATGCGCGGCGAGGCGGCGTCGTCCTCCGGCTGGCCGGCGGCGGAAAACGTCATCCGGCGGCTGTTCGGGCTGGGCGGGCGGAAGGCTGACAAAAACGATAACGACGAGGATAAAAACACGTGAACTTGGAAGAAAATCTCGACCGGGTGCTGTCCCGCCATCAGGAGCTGGAAGCCCTGATGGCCAGCGCCTCACCGCCGTCGGCGGAGGAATTCGCTAAACTGTCGAAGGAATACGCCGACCTGACGCCGGTGGTCGAGGCCATTACCGGCCTGCGCGAGGCCAAGCAGGAAATCAGCGATCTGGCGGAGATGATGACCGATGGCGACAGCGACGCCGAAATGAAGGCCATGGCGGAAGAGGAATTTTCCGCCCTCAAGACGAAAATCCCCGATCTGGAAAAACGCCTGCAGGTGATGCTGCTGCCCAAGGACGCGGCCGATTCCAAGAACGCCATCCTGGAGGTGCGCGCCGGCACCGGCGGCGAGGAAGCCGGCCTGTTCTGCGCCGACCTGTTCCGCATGTACCAGCGCTACGCCGAAACCCGGAACTGGAAATTCGAGATCATGAGCCTGAACGAGACCGGCGTCGGCGGTTACAAGGAAGCCTTCGCCGCCATTTCCGGCACCGGCGTCTTCGCGCGGCTGAAGTTTGAGTCCGGCGTGCACCGGGTGCAGCGCGTTCCGGCCACCGAATCGAGCGGCCGCATCCACACCTCGGCGG
>JAESSX010000344.1 GCA_016763915.1 Rhodospirillales bacterium | reverse complement strand
TGGCTGAGCGCCGGCGTCACCAATTTCCGCGGGGTTTATTGGGAGGTCGAACGCGACACGTTGATCGCCATCCCGTTGTTCATTTTCATGGGCATCATGCTGCAACGCTCGAAGCTGGCCGAAGACCTGCTGGTCACCATGGCGCAGTTGTTCGGCCCGGTCCCCGGGGGTTTGGGCATTTCGGTCGTGTTCGTGGGCGCGCTGCTGGCCGCGACCACCGGCATTGTCGGCGCCACCGTGGTCGCCATGGGGTTGATTTCCCTGCCCGTTATGATGCGCAACAAGTATGCCGACTCGCTGTCCACCGGAACCATCGCGGCGTCGGGGACGCTGGGGCAGATCATCCCGCCGTCCATCGTGCTGATTATTCTCGCCGACCAGTTGTCGAGCGCCGTCGATCAGGCGAGCACCGCGCGCAAAGGCCTCTATAAGGCCGCCACCGGTGAATTTTCCATGCCGTCGGCCTTCGATGTGGGCTCGACCAGCGCCGGGGAAATGTTCTTAGGCGCCTTCGTGCCGGGGCTGACCCTGGTTATCCTGTATATGCTCTACATCATGGTGCTGGCGATCTTTCGCCCCAAAACGGCGCCGTCGGTGCGCTATCACGGGAAATTCGACCGCAAATTCTTTTTCAAGGTGACGATCACCCTGGTGCCGCCGCTGACCCTGATCTTCCTGGTGCTGGGGTCGATCATCACCGGCGTCGCCACCGTCAACCAGGCCGGCGCCATCGGCGCCGCCGGCGCCCTGATCATGGGCGGCTACAGGCTGCGCGAAGGCCATTCCGGCGCCTATACGCCGGCGATTATCACCCTTGCCGCGCTGATTGCCATTGCCGTCATCAGCACCGTTTATGACATTAACATCAAAAAAATCGAGACCACCCGGGACGTCATCGGTCTTGTGCTGGCCCTGGTGTCGGTTGCGTTTATGCTGGTCGGGCTGTTCTGGAGCGGTTGGCGCACCTTTAAGATCGAAGACACGCTCAGGGGCGTGATGGTCGAGACGGCCAAAACCACGTCTTTGGTGTTCATCATTCTGCTCGGTGCCGCCATGTTGACGGCGGCGTTCCGCGCCTTCGGCGGCGAGGAACTGGTGCGCGACTTCCTGACCAGCATGCCGGGGGGTTTCTGGGCCCAGTTCTTCATCGTCATGGCGGTGATTTTCTTTCTCGGCTTCTTTCTCGACTTCATTGAAATCGCCGTCGTCGTCGTGCCCATCGTCGCGCCGATCCTGCTGCTCGACCCGGCCGCCAATATCACCGCCGTGTGGCTGGGCGTGATGATCGGGCTGAACATTCAAACGTCCTTCCTGACGCCGCCCTTCGGGTTCGCGCTGTTTTACCTGCGCGGCGTCGCGCCGGCTTCGGTCAAGACCATTTCCATGTACAAGGGCGTGGTGCCGTTCATCCTGTTGCAGCTTCTGGCGCTGGGCATCGTCGGCTACGCCCCGCAGCTTGTGAACTACCTGCCCAACAGGGTGTCGTTGCTGTCCGAAACAGCGCCGCCGCCGCGAAATCCCGGATTGCAGTACTGTGTCGAGAAACTCATATTTTCCGAACTGGACCGCAGCGCAGGCAAACTTCGCGGCGCCATCAACGCCGCCCGCGGGCTCGACCTGAGCATACTGCCGGCCGAGATGCGCTCGGACCTGATGCTTGCCTTCGACAAGGCGGAAAAGACCTTTGAAATTGTCAAGACGATCGACAGCGCCGAAATGGAATTGGATGAATATTCCGTGGCCTACCGGCCCCTGCACGTGGAGGTCCGGGAAATTCAGAAAGCCCAGGCCCGTATCAAGAAGAGAAGAAAAGGAGTGGAATTAACCCTGCGCCTGCTGTCCAAGGACCCCACCCAGGACGCCAACCGGGACAGGCTCAAGGCGGAGTTTGTGGAGCTTGCCGAGGAAAGCGAAAACCTCAAGCAAACCATTCCCGCAAAATGGGCCGATGAGCGCAAAGCCTTCGTCAAATTGAAAAAGGCCGACACACTGGCGCGCAGGATGTTCCGCCGCAATGTCGATGACGCCTATGAAACCCTGCGCGAAACGACCCAGATCATCGCCGCGGCCGGCGACCTGGCGGCCCTGCAAGGCCGGTTCGCGAAAATCGGCGGCGACATAGCCGGCAAATCCATCAAGGACGCCCAGGCCCTCATCAAGAAACTTACGGTACTGGTCCGCTCGGTTCCGGGCACCAGCGCCATCGCCAAGGAACTGTCCAACGCACGGCGCGCGCTCCGCAAGAAGACAAACGGCGAGGAAAAGGCGATGCAGAAACTGGCCAAAGCCCAAGACATCTTCGCCAGGGAACTCGAATGGCGTAAAAAGGCCGAACAGTCCCTGAAGCCGGGGCTGGATCGTTACGAGGCCGCCATCCGCATGACCATCGGCCTCAGGCTTCAGTCGCGTCTGCCGGATGAACAGGCAAAGGAAGTCGCCGCCTGTAAGTCCAACCCCTACGACCTGACCTTAAGCTTCTAGCCTAACCGGCGGGCGCCGTGTCTCCGACCCTCAGGGCCGCTCTCTGGATGTCAGGGACGTTGGCGTCGTTAATTGCCATGGCCCTGGGCGGGCGTGAGCTGTCGTCGGACATGTCGACCTTCGAAATCCTTTTTTTCCGCAGCCTCGTCGGGCTTGCGGTGGTTTCGGTCCTGTTGTCGAGAAGCGGCTGGAAGCAGATCAAATCGGAACGGCCGGGACTGCACGTGGTCCGCAACCTGGCCCATTATGTCGGACAGTTCGGCTGGTTTTACGGTATCGCCCTGCTTCCCCTGGCACAGGTGTTCGCCCTTGAGTTCACCCTGCCGATCTGGACCGCCATATTGGCGCCGGTTCTTTTGAAGGAACACCTGTCCGCAACCCGGATCGCGGCGATCGTCTTCGGCTTTACCGGCGCCCTCATCATCCTGCGGCCAGGCATTGTGCCCGTCGACACGGCGACGCTGGTCGTCCTGATCGCCGCCTTCGGATTCGCCCTGTCCCATACCCTGACCAAGAAGCTGTCGCGGACGGATTCGGCCCTTTCCATCCTGTTCTACATGACGCTGGTGCAACTGCCGCTGGGGCTGGTCCCGTCGCTGTTCGACTGGGTCACGCCCAGCATGGCCCATGCGCCGTGGCTGCTTCTTGTCGGCGTTACGGCGCTAAGTGCGCATTTCTGCATGGTTCGGGCGTTTCTTCATGCCGATGCCCTTGTCGTCATACCGATGGATTTCCTGCGCCTGCCGCTGATCGCCCTGATCGGATTAATGCTCTACGGCGAGGCGCTGGATCTGTGGGTTCTGCTCGGTGCGGCGGTAATTTTCGGCGGAAATTTCCTCAACATCCTAAACGACAAACGCCGCTCGTAGACGGCCCTAATTCAGCTTTGCTTTAGCATACCCCGATGTGCATACTGCGCGGCTTCCCCCCCAGACCAGACAGGTTCTCAGATGCGTGACTTTCACTTTCCCGGCCGTTCAACGGCGCACGGCGCCAATGGCATGGCCGCCACCTCCCACCCCGCGGCGACGCTGACCGCTATCGACATTCTGCGCGCCGGCGGCAACGCCGTGGACGCCGCCATTGCGGCCAGCGCCGTTCTCGCCGTCGTCGAGCCGCAGGCGACCGGGATCGGCGGCGACTGTTTCTGCGTCTATGCGCCGGGCGGCGACATGGCCAAGGCCATTGCCGTCAACGGGTCCGGCAAGGCGCCGGGCAAGGCGAGTGTCGAATTTTTTCAGGATCAGGGACTGGACCACATCGGTCTGACCACGGCCCACGCGGTCAGCGTCCCCGGCGCGATCGACGCCTGGACCAGGATTTTGAGCGAATACGGAACCCTCGGCCTGGACAAGGTTTTCGCCGCCGCCATCGGTTACGCCGAAGACGGATACGTGGTCGCGCCCCGCATCCACAAGGATTGGGCCGACCATGTCGACAAATTATTGCTGACGGAAAGCGCTACGCAAAAAATGCTGATTGACGGCCGCGCGCCCAATCCCGGCGAGATCATGAAGAACCCGTGGCTGGCCGATACGCTGCGCGCCATCGCCGAGCAGGGCCGCGACGGTTTTTACGCCGGCCCGGTCGCCGAGGACATCGTCGGCTACCTCAATTCGCTGGGCGGCGTGCACACGCTGGACGATTTCGCGGCCCAGGATTCGGAATTCCTGAAACCCATTTCGACAAGCTATCGGGGCTATGACATCTCCACGGTGCCGCCCAGCAACCCCGGCCTGACGACG
>JAESSX010000343.1 GCA_016763915.1 Rhodospirillales bacterium | reverse complement strand
TCATTGAACGTGCCAATTTTTTCCAACTTGCCGCCAGGCGTCGGACTGACGCTTGGGTTGTTCAGGGTATCGTCAAGGAGAGTGTCGTCCGTAACCACGAAGTGGTCCCGGTCGGGCTGACACGGCCGGTCCGACCCCATCATTACGCCTTTCCCCTCGCCGGCCGGCTTGATCAACAGTATCGATCCAACCCGGTCATTCCTGTTGCCGGCAGGTCCTCATTTTAGGCCCTTTTTTCGTCGCCGGTTTGTGTTCCTGGGGCGATTTTAAACAGGCGCACCCTTGACACATTCGAAAATTATATAATATAAAATAATCAATTGATTATAATTCTCATAAAAAAGAGAGCGCGTTCCGGATTACGTGAGTGCGTTAGCAGGGACATGGAATATGGAAAGTAAGACGTCACGAGCGTTAGCGAATTCGGTAAAGGAAAAACCGGCTTCGGCTTACCAATCGTCCGGCCATAAGAGGATTGACCGCCGCCGCTTTTTGATGGGCGGTGCTTCTGCCGCGGGAGCCGCCGTTGCCATGGGTGCGGGCGGGTTCTCCGTATCTTCGGCAAAAGCGGCGATAATCCCGGAAGAGATTCCTGATTGGACCCGGTACCTGGGAGACGGCGTAAACACGAATCCCTACGGAATTCCTTCCGAATACGAAAAGAACGTTGTCCGCCGGACCGTTGACTGGTTAACGCCGACGGCGGAATCTTCCGTCAGCTTCACGCCGCTTCATGATATGCACGGCATCCTCACGCCCAACGGATTGCATTTCGAGCGTCATCACGGCGGCGTTCCCGAGATCGACCCCGGCGAGCACGTTCTTTTGCTGCATGGTCCGGTGGACCGGCCGTTGAAATTCTCGTTAGCGGATTTGATGCGGATGCCCGCCGTAAACCGCATCCATTTCGTCGAATGTGCGGCGAACTCCGGTATGGAATGGCGGGGCGCCCAACTGAATGGCGTGCAATACACCCACGGTATGATCAGTTCCTCCGAGTGGACCGGGGTTGCGCTCTCGACCCTGTTGCGCGAAGCCGGTGTGCGCGATGCGGCCAAATGGATTCTTGTCGAGGGCGCCGACGCGTCCGGACTCAGCCGCTCCCTGCCGGTCAAAAAGGCGCTCGACGATTGTATCGTCGCGTATGCCCAAAATGGCGAGATGCTGCGGCCCGAACAGGGCTACCCCTTGCGTCTCCTGGTTCCCGGTTGGGAGGGCAACATAAACGTCAAATGGCTGCGCCGTCTCGAAGTGGGCGACAAGCCCTGGCACCATCGCGAGGAAACCTCCAAATACACCGACCTCATGCCGACCGGAAAGGCCCGCCAGTTCACCTGGGAGATGGAGGCGAAATCCGTCATCACATCCCCTTGTCCGGAAAAGCCGCTGCTGACCAAAGGGTATCACACGATTACCGGATTTGCCTGGTCGGGAGCCGGCAAGATCAAGCGGGTCGATGTCTCTGTCGATGGTGGCCGCAACTGGCGTCAAGCCTCGCTTGACGGGCTTGTGCTGTCAAAATCGTTGACCCGGTTCAGCCTTCCCTGGGAGTGGAACGGCCAACCGGCGTTGCTTCAAAGCCGGGTCATCGATGAAACCGGCTATACGCAACCGACGATCCAGCAGTTGCGCAACGTGCGCGGCGATTGGTCGATCTATCACAATAACGCCATTCAAACGTGGCACGTCAAAAAAGATGGAGTTACCGAAAATGTTCAGGTTGGTTAAACTGGGATCCGTGATAGCCGTCGCAACGGTTGCCGTCGCTGTTAGCGTTGTGTCCGGCATGGCTGCGCCGAGTTCCTCGCCGTTGGGCATCGGGGAAGTGGCAACTCCCAAGGAGATTTCCCGCTGGGACATCGATATTCGGCCCGATGGACAGGGCCTGCCCCCGGGGCAGGGCAATGTGCTCCAGGGTGAGGCGCTTTATGCCAAAAGCTGCGCTCAGTGTCATGGCGATTTCGGGGAAGGCCTTGGAAACTATCCGGTGTTGGTCGGCGGTGATAAGAACGACTTGGAAAACGGCGAGCGGCCCGAAAAGACAATCGGCAGCTTTTGGCCTTATGCCACCACCCTGTTTGACTATATCCGCCGCGCCATGCCGTTCGGGGACTCGCAATCTTTAACGGCGGATGAAACCTATGCCCTGACCGCGTTTTTGTTGTCGATGAACGAGATTATTCCTGAAGACAGCGAGTTGGACGCAAAGTCCCTCGCCGCCGTTAAAATGCCCAATGAAGATGGCTTCTACTTCGATCCGGAACCGGATGTCGCCAACAAGGCCTGTATGAGCGATTGCACGGCCAAACCTGTGGAAATCTCCTCGTTTGCCCGCATCCTCAACGTAACGCCGGACGGGCTGGAGCCGGTTGAACAAGCCCAGGCCGGCGGCGCTAACAACTAACGCCCTCCCCCCCGGGGGTCCCCCTCGCAGACCGGGTCAATCCGGCGCACGCAGGCTGCTAGGTGAAGATGCTTCTTCCGGCGTATTTCGCCGCCGGGCCAAGCTCTTCCCCGATGCGGATCAGCTGGTTGTATTTGGCCAGCCGGTCCGACCGGCTGAGCGAGCCGGTCTTGATCTGGCCGGCGTTGGTGGCGACCGCGATGTCGGCGATGGTGGTGTCCTCGGTCTCGCCGGAGCGGTGCGAGATCACCGTCGTAAACCCGGCCTTGTGGGCCATTTCGATGGTTTGGAGCGTCTCGGAGAGGGTGCCGATTTGATTGACCTTGATCAGGATCGAATTGGCGATGCCCTTTTCGATCCCTTGGGCCAAGCGGGTCGGGTTGGTAACGAACAGATCATCACCGACCAGCTGGACGGTGTCGCCGATGGCGACGGTCAGCATCTTCCAGCCGTCCCAGTCATCTTCGTCCATGCCGTCCTCGATGGAGGCGATCGGGAATTTGGCGATCAGGTCTTCGTAGTACTTGACCATGCCGGCGCTATCCAACGATTTACCCTCCCCGGCCAGTTCATAGTTGCCGTCCTGGTAGAATTCGCTGGACGCGGAATCCAGCGCCATGACCACGTCGTCGCCCGGTTTATAGCCGGAGACTTCAATAGATTTCATAATAAAATCAAGCGCTTCTGTGGCACTATTCAAGCTAGGTGCGAAGCCGCCTTCGTCGCCCACATTGGTGCTGTGGCCGGCGTCCGACAACGACTTTTTGAGCGTATGGAAAATTTCCGCGCCGCAGCGCACGGCGTCCGACAACGTGTCCGCGCCGACCGGCATAATCATGAATTCCTGGATATCGATGGGATTGTCGGCATGGGCGCCGCCGTTGATGATATTCATCATCGGCACCGGCAGCAGATGCGCGTGGGCGCCGCCGATAAAACGGTACAGCGGTTGTTCGGCGTCGTCCGCCGCGGCCCGGGCGGCAGCCAGGCTAACGCCCAGGATGGCATTGGCGCCGAGCCGGCCTTTATTTTCGGTGCCGTCCAGTTCGATCATGGTGTTGTCGATCAGGAACTGGTCTTCGGCATCCATGCCCGACAACGCGTCGAACAG
>JAESSX010000342.1 GCA_016763915.1 Rhodospirillales bacterium | reverse complement strand
GGCATGGCTCCTGGCCGGGGCGGCGCTCACCCGCATCGCCCGAGAACCGGGCATCAACCGGGCCATCAACGTGACCTTCGCGGTCCTTCTCGTCGCCTCCGTCGCCTTCGCGCTACTATTCTGATCCCCCCCTGTTACGAAAAGAAACAACCATGACCTATAAAAATATCCTTGTCGAAAAAAACGACGGCGTCGGCGTGATCACGCTCAACCGCCCCGACGCCATGAACGCCCTGTCGCAAGCCCTGATGGAGGAAATGACCTCGGCGCTGGATGATTTCGAGGCCGATGCGGACATCGGCTGCATCCTGGTGACCGGTTCCGAAAAGGCCTTCGCCGCGGGCGCCGACATTAAGGAAATGCAGTCCAAGAGTTACATGGACGCCTATCTGGAAGACTTCATCACACGCAACTGGGAACGCGTGACGACGTGCCGCAAGCCGGTCGTCGCAGCGGTCGCGGGGTATGCCTTGGGCGGCGGGTGCGAGTTGGCGATGATGTGCGATTTCATCATCTGCGCCGATAGCGCCAAATTCGGCCAGCCCGAGATTACCTTGGGCGTTCTTCCCGGCGCCGGCGGCAGCCAGCGCCTGACCCGCCTGGTCGGCAAGTCGAAGGCCATGGAAATGTGCCTGACCGGGCGCATGATGGACGCGGACGAGGCCGAGCGCTCAGGCTTGGTCAGCCGCGTCGTACCGGCCGATGACCTGCTCAGTGAGGCGATGAAGGCGGCGGCCAAGATCGCCGCCATGTCGCGCCCGGTGGCGATGATGGTCAAGGAGGCGGTCAACCGGTCTTACGAGACGACGCTGGCCGAAGGTGTCAGGTTCGAGCGCCGCCTGTTTCACGCCGCCTTCGCCACCGAAGACCAGAAGGAAGGCATGGACGCCTTCACGGCCAAGCGAAAACCCGAGTGGAAAAACCGCTAGAGCAAATCCCGAGCGGATGGTTTCATCCGCGACGACGAATTTGCGTAATACAAACAGCAAATCCCGAGCGGATGGTTCCATCCGCGACGACGAATTTGCGTAAAAAAAACCTCTAGCGCTTGCGGGCCAGCGTCAGGCCGTCGCCGATGGGCAGCATACTGAGGCTGACGCGGGGATCCTTTGACAATGCCAGGTTGAAGGCGCGGATGGCGCGCGTGTTTTCGTCGTCGCGCGATGCATCCGCGACCTTGCCGCTCCACAAAACATTGTCGACGCAGATCAGTCCGCCTTGCCGGGACAGGTCCAGGGCGCGCTGAAAATAACCCATATAGTTGACCTTGTCGGCGTCGATGAAGGTGAAGTCGAAGCTGGCGCCTTCACCGTCGGCGAGCAATTGATCCAGGGTTTCCATGGCCGGGCCGATGCGAAGGTCGATCTTCTCGGCGACGCCGGCTTCGCGCCAAAAGGGTTTGGCGCGGTTGGTGAAGTCTTCCGAGGTGTCGCAGGCGACGAGGGTGCCGCCGTCGGGCAGCCTGCGCGCCACGGACAGCGCCGAATAGCCGGTGAAGGTGCCGATTTCCAGGCATTTTCGGGCCCCCGTCAATTCCACCAGAAGCCCCATGAACTGCCCCTGGTCGGGGGAAATCTGCATGTTGTGCTGGGGGAGGGCGGCGGTTTCCTCGCGCAGCCGCTTCAAAACGCCGGGTTCGCGCAGGGAGACCGAGTTCATGTATTCGTAGAGGGCGTCGTCGAGGGTGATGGTGCGGTTGGACATGCGGCGGCTTCCGGGTCAGAGGGCTTCGACGGTAATGGCGGCGCCGTCGCGGACGGCGGCGAGATCGCGCACGTCTTCGACCGCGCGGCCCCAGATGTTGCATGGCGAGGCCAGGCGGATTTCGTCGCCCCGGGACACCGGCGTCGGACCGAAGCCGATGGCGATGGCGCTTCCCGCGAGCCAGAAGGCCAACTCGCCCGCCTCGACCACGTCGCGCGCGTCGGCTTCGTCATCGGCGCGCACAGGGGTGTCGAAATAGACCTCCTCGCCCCAGGTGCGCGCGATCGAAGAAAAGGGCAGGGTTCGCAGGATGGCGTCCGCCGTCGGCGTGTCGAACAGCTCGGCGGTGATGGCGACGCCGCCGATGGTCATTTTTATTTTTCTCATGGGCGCCTCATTGCAGGGTGTCCCGGGGGTCTTCTTCGGGAACCTCCGGGGGCGGCGCGGCGCCGGCCTGATGATGGACCATTTTCCATTGCCCGTCTTCATGAACGAAGACGTTGGTCGCCACCAGGTAGCCCTGGTCCAGAACCTCGTGGCAGATGACATAGGCGATCGGGCCGAGCACCCGGACCATCGGGCTTTTGCAGGTGATGTTGGTGGCGGTCGGGTTGTCGAGAATTTGCTCCCAGCTGTCCAGGACGTCGTCGCGGTCCGACAAAACGTCCCAGCCGGGATGAATGCAGGTCACGCTTGTCTTGGCGGCCCAGATCGATCGCATGGCCTCGAAGTCCTGGTTGGCGAAGGCCAGATAAAAGACATCGTTGGCGAAAAGAACGGCGGCGTGTTCGGGCATGGGTCCACTCGGTATCTAGAAAAAAAACAGTGTAACGCCTCGCGGCGCGTTCTGGCTATCGTCTATCCCCTGAAACCGATACGGCTGTTTGGACAGCCATGCAAGGGAATGATTTTAAGAGCAAAAAACGGCAAAATAACATGACACTAAGGACCACCGGCTGTAGTAGAAATAACCATGATGGCCGAGCAGGAAACCGGCGCCTGGGATGACGCCTTCCCGTTGGAGATTAAAGGGGTGCTTCTTGGGCGCCCCGACGCCGACCCTGACGCCTTGGTGGTCGGCATCACCATCGCCAATGTGCCCCCCGGCGCGAGCCTGTCGGCGGGAACCGATGACGGCGGCGGCCGGTGGTCGCTTGTCGAGGCCGACCTCAAAGGCTTGAGCATCTCGCCGCCGGTCGATGGGGCCGGCCAAACCACGCTGACGGTCAGTCTTCTGGTCGGCTGCGAGGAGGGCGCCGCCCAACCGCCGGAAACCGTGGCCTTCGGCATTACCCTGCCGCCGACACCCGGTTACCAAACTCCCGAACCCGAACCCGAACCCGAGCCCGAACCCGAGGATCCCTTTGACGATGACCGGGCGATCGCCCTGGACATCGACACCGGCTATTCGGTGACGGATGCCCCCCCGGACATGGTCGTCACCATCAACGGCGTTCCCCGCGGGGCGGCCCTGTCGGCGGGGCGGAACAACGGCGACAGCACCTGGACTCTGAGCATGGCGGACCTGGAAGACCTGCGCCTCAGTCCGCCGGTCGATGCCTCCGGCGATTTCATTATCGGCTTGGCCGTCACCGCCGGGGACAGGCTTGTCGCCTC
>JAESSX010000341.1 GCA_016763915.1 Rhodospirillales bacterium | reverse complement strand
CTGGCGGTCGATACGCCCGAGGCGTATGTCGCCTCGGCGCGGGATTTGGCCGGGAACCTTGAGCGGCGGAGGTCGCTGAGGGCGGGCCTGCGAGAGCGCGTGGCGGCCTCACCGCTTTGCGACGCGCCCGCCTACGCCCGCAGTATGGAAACCGCCTATCGGGATATGTGGCGCAAATGGTGTGATCGGCTCAAAAGGCAATAAGGATGACGATGCTTTCTGGAGGAGGGAGTGAAATGCCGGTACATTTAATCCAAATCCTCTTTGGCGACGGCAACCCAGGCCTACTTTCATGAGCGCGGATAACATTGGAAACAGCCCAAACAGTGACGATCCGGACGCGGTGGGGATCCCGGCTCCCGAACTTTTGCAACTCGTTCAACAAGGCATCCGGGACCATCAGGCCGGGCGCCTGACCGAGGCGGAAACCGCCTATCGCCGGGTTCTGGAAGCCGACCCCGGTCATGCCGACGCCAATCACCTGTTGGGGCTGATCGCGCGCCAGTCCGGCGACAACGAAGCCGCCGTTCAATTGATCTCCAGGGCCATTCAGGGCAACCCCGGCGAGGCCGCCTATCACATCAACTTAGGCAACGCCCTCAAAGACCTGGAACAGTTGAACGAGGCCGTCGCCAGCTACCGAAAAGCCATTGCCATCAACCCGGATTTTCCGGCGACCCACAGCAACCTGGGCGCTGCGCAAAAAGCCCTCGGCCTTCTTGAAGACGCCACGCTTAGCTTCCGCAAAGCCATTGCCCTGGACCCCGGTTTCATCGAGGCCCACATCAATCTCGGCAATGTGTCCAACGAACGCGGCCAACCCGAATTGGCGGTGAAACACTACAACGACGCGCTGGCCATCGATCCCGGTTCCGTCGAAGCCCTGATCAACCTGGGAACCGCATTGCAGGACCAGGACCGCACCGAAGACGCCGAGGATTGCTACCGCAAAGCCATCGCCCTCGCCCCCGGAAACGCCAAGGCCCACAGTTACCTGGGGCTCACGCTGCAGGAAATGGAACGGCTGCAGGACGCCGTGGATTGCTACCGCAAAGCCATCGCGCTGGACCCCGGTTACGCCGCCGCCCATAACAACCTGGGCGGCGCGCTGGAAAAACTTGGAAGGTTCCAGGACGCCATCGCCAGCTTCCAAAAGGCCTTGGCCATCGAACCCGATAACGCCGAGGCGCATAATAATCTCGGCAATGCGCTCAAGAGGCAGGGGCGGCAGGAAGACGCCGTTGCCAGCTACCAAAAGGCTCTCACCCTTAAGCCGGATTTCGCCGGGGCGCATAACAACCTCGGTCTGGCGCTCCAGGACCTGGGGCTGCTGGAGGAGGCCGCGGCCAGCTACAACGAAGCCCTTGCCGCCAACTCCGATTATGTCGATGCCGGAAGGAACCTCCTGTACGTTTCGCTGAACGTTCCGGGACTAACGCCGAAGGAATTGTTCGCCGAGCATTTGCGCTTCGCCGAGAACCATGCGCAGGGCATCGCCCGACCGACGGAGGATTTGACCAACGATCCGGCCCCCGACCGCCGGCTTCGTATCGGCTATCTGTCGTCGGACTTCCGCAATCATCCGGTGGGATCGAACGTGCTTCCTTTGCTTTCTTGCCACGACCGGGAGAAATTCGAGGTCTTTTGCTATGCCGATGTTTCGCGTCCCGACGCCATGACGGAACGGTTCCAGTCGTGTGCCGACCATTGGCGCCCCTTCGCCGGAAAGCCGGACTCCGAAGTGGCCGCAATGGTGCGTGCGGACGGGATCGACGTGCTGGTATGCCTTGCCGGGCGTTTCGACGGCAACCGCCCGCTGGTCTGCGTCTACCGTCCGGCGCCGGTGCAGGTGAGCTTCCACGACGGGGCGACCAGCGGTCTGGAGGAAATGGATTACTGGCTGACGGACGGCTTCCTGCATCCTCCCGGCACGCTGGAGATGTTCACCGAGGAACTCTGCCGCTTGGCGGTGTTCTACCAGTATCCGCCGATCGCGGAAGCGCCAACCGTAGAAACCCTTCCAGCGGACCAGGCGGAGTTTGTCACTTTCGGATCCTTCAACAACCCGGCGAAAATCAACGCAGACGTGATTGATCTGTGGGCCAGGGTCCTGGAATCCGTTCCCGGTTCGCGGTTGCTGCTCAAGTTCAAGAATTTGTACGGCCAGGCGTCGTTGCAGGGCAGGGTGAGCGAAAGTTTTGCGGCCTGCGGGATCGAGCCTGACCGCATCATGTTCGAGGCTTCGTCCGATACGTCCGCGGAACACCTAAGGCGTTACGGTGCGGTCGACATCGCGCTGGACACGTTTCCGTTCAACGGAGCGACGACGACCTTCCAGGCATTGTGGATGGGGGTTCCCGTGGTTTCGCTCTGCGGTGAAACGTTCATCAGCAGGGCCGCCGGATCGATGCTCCATCATGTCGGGCTCGGTGACCTGGCGGTCGATACGCCCGAGGCGTATGTCGCCTCGGCGCGGGATCTAGCCGGGAATCTTGAGCGGCGGAGGTCACTGAGGGCGGGCCTGCGAGAGCGCGTGGCGGCCTCCCTGCTCTGCGACGCGCCCGCCTACGCCCGCAGTATGGAAACCGCCTACCGGGATATGTGGCGCGAATGGTGCGCCGCGCCCAAAAACATCCCATGACCTGAAATAGATGTGAAGATTAAGCGTTGAGGGGCAGCCTTCCGGTCACGGCAATCGTGCTTGCCGGGCCTGGAATCATCATTCGGGTGCCGGCGATGATTTCCACCATGATGATTTCCACCATAAAGCGGTGAACCCGCCGCGTTGTCCGATGGGGACCGCCTCAGTCTGCGGGCGGCCCGGCGCACCATTCGCGCCACATATCGCGGTAGGTGGTCTCCAGGCTGCGGGCGTAGGCGGGGGCGTCGCAAAGCGGTGAGGCCGCCACGCGCTCTCGTAGGCCGGACCGCAGCGTCCGCAGGCGCTCGACGTCGCCGGCCAGGGTCTTGGCGCGGTCCACGTAGGCCGCCGGCGTGTCCGCCACAAGATCGCCGAGGCCCGCCTGGTGCAGGATCGAGCCGGTCATTCTGCT
>JAESSX010000037.1 GCA_016763915.1 Rhodospirillales bacterium | reverse complement strand
TTCGGCAAACAGGCGGCGAAACAAATTGGGCAGCTTGAAGGCGACGAAAAACACGTCCGCCCCGGCCCCGGCGCCCAGCACGGCGGCGATCAGGACATCGCGGACAAAACCCAGAACCCGGCTGACCAGGGTAAAACCGCCGACGGTGGTGATGGATTGCAGTAGTCTCAAGCCGTGGTGGTCTCCCTGCCCGACGCCCCCCGGCGAGGCCGGCGAAACGCCGCTACGCAGGAGATCGATCTTTTCCCACTGCCTCAATAGCGGTTTTTTATGGCAGCGGAAAGGCGGCTCCCCGGGATCAGGCCGGCGATGCTTCGCCGGTGTCCTGTGCGGCGGCGGCTTTGGTCTTTTTCGATCCGGCTTTTTTTCGCCTCTTGGCCGGTTTAGCCGGCGTTTGTGCATCTGTTTGGCCGGACACGATTTCCAGCAACCCGGCGCGCAGGTTTATCAGTTTTCCCTCCTGATCCACCTTCAGGCCGAAGACGTCGCGGACGTAAAACACATCGACCACGCGCTCGCCGTAGGTCGAAATGTGGGCGCTGGAAATCTGCAGCCCCGACGCGGTCAGAAACGCGGTGAGGTCGTGCAACAACCCCAAACGGTCGCGGCCGTTTAATTCGATCACGGTGCGCCGGTTCGACGCCTTGTTGTCGATCAGCACCCGGGGCGGCACCGTAAAGGCGCCGGTGCGGCGTTGCAGAGAGGCTTCCTGCGCAGCCGCCAGTTCGCGGGCCGAATGAAGCCGCCCCGACAGGGCCGCCTCGATGCGCTCGGTGAGCCGGTCCAGGCGGTCCCGGGACGCGTAAGCGCTGCCGTCGGCGTCCTGGATGCGGAACATGTCGAGCGCCATGCCGTTGCTCAGGGTCATGACCTTGGCGCCGACCACCGAGGCGCCGGCCAGCGCCATGGCGCCCGCGATGGCGGCGAACAGGCCCGGATGATCAAGCGTGTAGATGACGATTTCGGTGGCGTCCCGGGCCTCTTCCACCCGGCTGGAAATGGTCAGCTTTTGGTCGCCCGTCTCGGCATCCCGGATCAGGTTGGCGTGATAGGCCAGGGTCTCGGTATCGAACGACAGCCAATAATCGTGCTCCCCCCGGGTCAAGTGCTCGTCCACGTCTTCCCCGGGCCATGTCTCCAGGTGCGCCCTCAGTGCCGCCTTGGCCTGCTCGACCCTCTCATCGCGGCGTTCAGACGGCACCGCGCCGGCCAGGGCTTCCTGAGCCCGGTAATACAATTCCCGCAACAACCCCGCCTTCCAGGCGTTCCACACATTGGGCCCGACCGCCCGGATATCGGCGATCGTCAGGATCAGCAGCAGGCGGAGGCGTTCCGGCGACTGCACCACATCAATCAGATCGCTGACCGTCTTGGGGTCGTAGATGTCGCGCTTGAAGGCGGTGTTGCTCATCAACAGGTGATGGCGCACCAGCCAGGATACGGTTTCCGTTTCCCAATCGGTGAGGCCCAGGCGCGGGCCTAACTGTTCGGCGACCTCGGCCCCCAGAACCGAATGATCGCCGCCCCGGCCTTTGGCGATGTCATGCAGGAACACCGCCAGGTAGAGCGCGCGCAGGGATTGCACCTCGCCGATCACCGAACACGCCGCCGGGTGGTCGTCCCGAAGCCGCCCGTCCTCGATCCCTTTCAGGATGCCGATGGCGCGGATGGTGTGCTCGTCGACCGTATAGACGTGGTACATGTCGTATTGCATTTGCGCGACGACGCGCCCGAAGTCGGGCATGAAGCGGCCCAGCACGCCGGCTTCGTTGAGGCGGGTCAGGGTGATTTCCGGCTTGTCGCCCGTCAGCATGTCCAGGAACAGCTGATTGACCTCCTTATCGCGCATCATCCGCGCGTTGATGCGTTTCAGGTTTTCCGTCACCAGACGCAGCGCGTGGGGGTGGATGTCCGCATCGTGGCGCTGGGCGACCCGAAACAGTTTCAACAATTTCGCCGGGTCTTTCTTGAAGGCGTCGTTGTCGGCCACCGTCAGGCGGCCGCCGTCGAGGACAAAGCCCTCGACCTCGCGGCGGCGGAAACCGAAGCCGGGCAGGCGGAACCGGCGGCGCTTTTTTTTCTGTTTGTCCTCGAGCACGGCGCACAGAACCCGGGTCACGTCGCCGACATCCTTGGCGACCAGGAAGTAATGCTTCATGAACCGTTCCACGCCCTGGACCCCGGCCCGGTCGGCGTAGGTCATGCGCCCGCTGATTTCACTTTGCACATTGAAGGTCAGGCGTTCCTCGGCGCGGCCGGCCAGGTAATGCAGGTGGCAGCGCACGGTCCACAGGAATTTTTCCGCCCGGGTGAACAGGCGCACGTCCCTGGCCGTCAGCACGCCGCGGTCCTGCAGGTCCTTCATGGTATTGACGCGGTAGAGGTATTTGGCGATCCAGAACAGGGTTTGCAGGTCGCGCAAACCGCCCTTGCCTTCCTTGATATTGGGCTCCAGCACATAGCGGGTGTCGCCCATGCGGTCATGGCGGGCATCGCGCTCGGCCAGCTTGGCTTCAACGAAGGCAAGGCTGGTGGCCTCGGAAAATTCCGCCTGAAAGCGTTTTTGGAAATCCTTGAACATGTCCTGGTCGCCCCACAGCCAGCGGGCCTCCAGCAGGCTGGTGCGGATGGTCATGTCGGCGCGCGACAGGCGCACCGCCTCGTCGATGGTGCGGGTGGCGTGACCGACCTTCAGCCCTAGATCCCACAGGGTATAGAGGATGTATTCCACCATCTGTTCGGTGTGGGCGGTCAGCTTGTAAGGCAGCAGGAACATCAGGTCGATGTCGGAAAAGGGCGCCAGTTCGCCCCGCCCGTACCCGCCCGTGGCGGCGAGGGACAGAACCTCGCCGGTGGTCGGATTGGCCAGCGGATAAACGCTTTTGAGCGCGAAATCATGGATCGAGCGGATCAGCTGATCGACCAGATAGCAATTGGCGGCGGCGACGTGACGGCTCGGCACGCCGTCTTCCTCGAAGCGGCGGCGGACTTCATCCCAGCCCCGGTTGAAGGCGGTCTTGAAGATGTCCAGCACCTGGCCCTGCGTCTTGGGCGTATAGCCGGACCAGCCGACAAGCTCTTCAAGCTCGGCTAGCAATGCCTTGCGGTCGATGATATCGCGGGGTTTCGCTATACTGGCCATGATTTTCCAATCCTTAATATAGCGCCCCCGCCAGCCCCGTTAAAGCGAAAGCCCGAGTCCGGTGGTCGTTAGGATTTTATTACGGAAGCGTAACTACAACCAGGGCCCCGGACGGCTTCCTTCCCCCATTACCCGACATCGTCTTTGCGGGGCTGTTTTGAAGGAGCCAAAAAGCAACGGGGATGCCCGGTCAAAATATAGCGTAATTAATTATCCTTAATTTTAAATGCCTCTAAACTCCCGGAAATCCAGGGCTTACGCCGGATGCTAAAAAAGGTCAAATAAAACAACCTATTTGCAGAGCCCTCTTGCGGATATACCGGAACAACCGGCCCTAACCTCTTGCTTCAATATGGGTAATTTTAAAAATTGTTTAATTTTAACCTGTTAAGCTCAATATCCGATTCAAATTATCAACAAGTTCAAATAGCTTACCTTAATTAAATGGGCCTGTTCAGCCGTAACGATTCAATGTCCGGCGGTTTGCCGGGAAGTGCGTCGGAAGTGCGTCGGAACGCCGGAGATTTTTATATCGGTCCCGGATCAATCCTCCGCGTTGAGC
>JAESSX010000340.1 GCA_016763915.1 Rhodospirillales bacterium | reverse complement strand
GGTTGATCCTGGACCTGTGGGGCGGAGAGCCATCGGAACTGGTGATCGCCGGGGCCGAGCCGGACCGCCAAGGCGACATCACGCTCCGCCTTGGGCGGATTAAAAGTTTCGGCGGCCTGGAACTGGCCACAACCAAGGTCGTGGAGATCCTGTCGGTGCTGGGGTTCGAGTCCCGGGAAACCAAGGGGGAGGACGGTGCGGCGTTGAGCGTGTCGATTCCGTCCTGGCGCTCCGACATCGTCGGCGAGGCCTGCCTGGTCGAGGAAGTCGTCCGCATTCACGGCTACGACAACATCCCCCCCGTGCCCATGGACCTGGACAGCAATCTGCCAACGCAGGCCTTGAATCCGGGTCAACGCCGCCGGGCCATGGCTCGGCGCCTGCTGGCGGGACGCGGCCTGATGGAAGCCGTGACCTATTCCTTCCTCAGCGGCAAACAGGCGGCGCTGTTCGGCGGTGGGGCCGATGCCCTGACACTGGTCAATCCCATCAGTTCCGATCTGGACGTGATGCGTCCGTCCGTGTTGCCCAATCTGATTGCGGCGGCCGGGCGCAACGCCGACCGGGGCATTGCCGACGTGGCGTTGTTTGAGATCGGCCCCCGTTTCTCCGGCGACAAACCGGAAGACCAGGACATTGTCGCCGCCGGAATCAGGTCCGGCCTGTCGGGAGGGCGGCACTGGAACGAACAACCGCGCCCGGTGGACGTGTTCGACGCCAAGGCCGACGCGCTGGCCGTGCTGTCAGCCATGGGCGTGGCCGTGGACAAGGTCGAAGCCGCGCCTGAAGCGCCCGGCTGGTATCATCCGGGCCACAGCGGCGTGCTCAGGCTGGGGCCGAAAATGATCCTCGCCCATTTCGGGGAAATCCACCCCGGCGTGCTGAAGGACTTAGGCGTAAAGGGGCCGGTGTGCGGGTTCGAGGTGTTTTTCGATGCCCTGCCCCGGCAAAAGGAAAAGAAAAGCCAGGCCCGGCCCAATCTGGACCTGCCCCAGTATCAGGCCGTGGAACGGGATTTCGCCTTTGTCGTCGATGAAGGGATCCCCGCGGCGCAGGTCCTGGGCGCGGCCCGGAGCGCGGACAAGAAGATGATTGCCGGTGTGTCCCTGTTCGATGTGTTCCTGGGCGGCGATTTGGAGGCGGCGAAGAAATCGCTGGCCATCACCGTCGTTCTGCAGCCAAAGGACAAAACCCTGACCGATGCGGAAATCGATGCCATCGCCGACAAGGTGGTGGCCAACGTGAACAGAACCACGGGGGGCGTGCTGCGGGGGTAACCTTGTAGGCGCCGGGGGTTCGGACATGCAGCCACTCGACACTTTCCCCGCTTCCGATTGCCGCCGCATCAAGGGCGTTTTCGCCGATATCGACGACACCATCACGTCCGACGGGCGCCTGACGGCGGACGCTTATGCCGCCCTTGAAAGTCTTCAGGCCCGGGGCCTGATGGTTTTTCCCATTACCGGCCGTCCCGCGGGGTGGTGCGATCATATCGCGCGCATGTGGCCGGTGGACGGCGTGGTCGGCGAAAACGGCGCGTTTTATTTCCGTTGCGATCCCGCCCGGCGGGAATTCAACAAACGCTATATTCTGGGCGACGCCGAGCGGGCCGCCAACCGGGAAACCTATGCCTCCGTGGCAGAAGATATTTTAGCCCAGGTGCCCGGCGCGGCGGTGGCCTCCGACCAGCTTTACCGCGAAGCCGATCTCGCCATCGATTTTTGCGAAGACGTGGAGCCGCTGACCGACGCCGCGATTGATCAAATCGTCGCCATGATGGAAGCCCGCGGCATGACGGCCAAAATCAGTTCCATCCACGTCAACGGCTGGTTCGGCGAATACGACAAATTGTCGATGACAAAGCTGATGATGTTTGAGGCCTTCGGTATCGACCTCAATGGGGAAAAGGAAAACTTCGTATTCGTCGGGGATTCCCCCAATGACCAGCCGATGTTCGCGTTCTTCCCGAACGCCATCGGCGTCGCCAATCTGAACACGTTCAAGCACCGCCTGACCTCGGAACCCGCTTATATCACGTCGGCTCCCGCCGGCGCCGGTTTTACCGAAGTCGCCGCCGCCTTGTTGGCGGCGCGGGATTAGCCCTTCACGGTAAAGATTTTCGTCGGCGCCGAACGCCCGCGCACCGTGACCTCGCCGACGGGGTCGAATTCACAACCGTTGTAGGAACAGGCTTTGACGGTACTTTCGCTGGCCAGGATGTAGGTGCCGTATTCCTTGTTCAACGGCTCCAGCCGGGCCGCGATATTGACATCGTCGCCGTGGACCGTGAAGACCAGCCGTTCTTTCGTGCCGATGGCGACGACGACGATATCCCCGGTGTTGATGCCGCAGCGGGTTTTCAAGACGGTGCCCTTGCAGAAGGAGCTGCGGGTGTCGGCCTTCTGGATGGCGATCGCCGTGCGCACGGCGCAGGCGGCGTGGTCGTCATTGGGCGACGCGTCGTTATAGGTAACGATCAGCATATCGCCGATGATTTGCGAAATCACACCGCCGTGCTCATGGACGATGGCGCCCAGGACGGTGAAATATTCGTTCAGCATCCCGGCCAGTTCCCGGGGGGAAAGCTTTTCGGAAATGGTGGAAAAGCCCTCCATGTCGGTAAATATTACCGTCGCCACCTTGGATTCCCCATCGCCGGGCTGAACGGCCTGGCCCGAAGCGGTGATGCGGTCGGCGACTTCCCGGGACACGAATTTGGACAGGTCGGCCGCCGCCATGTTGTCGAGGACGGCGTGGTTCAGCGTTCGTTGGGCGCGTAAAATCGCCACCGTCAGGACCCCGGTGACCAGGGCGATGGCCAGGATTTTATCGACCTCGGCGCCGATAAGAATGGCGTTGGATGTCAGATACGTCACGTAATCGCGGGTAATCATCGGGTCTCCGGACACCGAGAACACGACATACAGCACCAGCCCCAGCCATCCCAGCGCCGCCGCCGCCCCGGCCAGCAGGATAAACCGGGGCTCAAACCGAAGCGCCCGCAAAGCGATAAAGATGAACACGTAAACCATCGTCGGCGCTTTCAGGTAGAAAGACGGTGGTTGCATATACTGGATGTGAAAGCTCCAGATCAGAGCCATCAACAGGCCCATGTCCATCACCACCGAAACCATCAACAGCCAGTTGGGCAACCGTCCCCGGTAGGACCCGATCAGGCGGCCCAGGGTAAAGACGAAATAGGCGCCTAAAACCCAGGGTACCGGCACGAACCCGGCTTCCGGCGCGCTTGATGGTGCGAGGGAGTAAAAAGTTCCAAAAACCAGGGCCAGCAGCAACTGAACCCAGCTGATGAGCCTCTCGCCTTCGATCTGCTGGGCAGCGATGTTATCGCGCACCCGTTGAGGCAGGTTCTTTTGCAGCGGTTCGCCGAATACAAAAGCCGAAAGTTTCATCAACATAGACCATTCTTGTTTTGTATCCGGGGGCGTTGTTCCATGGGGCCGCCGGGCTCAATCATCGATTTAACAGTTTGGCACGTATTTTCCAGATGGATGCGTAACATTTTTGTCAACCGGGCGTTATCACGTTCGGCCAGGGCGTCCAGGATTTGTTCGTGTTCGGCCATAGCCTGGTCCCAGCGTTGTTGCGAAAAATTGGCGCGATAGCGCGCCATGCGGATGCGTCCGGCCAGCGATGCATACAAGTCCCCCAGCGTGGCGTTTCCCGTCGCCGCCATGATTCCGGCATGGATGCGCTGGTTGAGTTTAAAATACCCGCCAAGGTCTCCGTTCTTGTGGTGGGCCGCCATTTGATAGTGAAAGGAACGGATCTCGTCGATTTCGGCATCGCTGATTTTTTCGCAGACCAACTCGCCGGCCAGCGCTTCCAGAGCGCCCATAACCGGGAACATGTCGTCCACGTCTTCGGCCGTCAATCGCCGCACCCGGGCGCCGCGATTGGGCAGAAGCGCAAGCAATCCTTCCGACGCCAGAACCTTCAGGGCTTCGCGCAACGGCGTGCGGGAAATGGACAGCGTCTCGCAGATCTGCTTCTCGGGCACCCGCTGGCCGCCGATCAGCTTACCGTTGAAGATCATATTGCGCACGGCGTCCACCACCCCGTCATGGAGCGATGTGCGGTCAGGCGGGGCGCTTGCGGGTTGGGTCATGGCCGTCCTCTCCTGGATTCCCGTCGGCTGTCAGCGCGCTCTCGATCAGGCGGGCGATATGGATTGCCTGCTTGCCCGCGCCGTCCATGATCTGATGGCGGCAGCTGGTGCCGCCGGCGATGATCAGGGCATCGCCGCAGTCCCGTACGGCGGGCAGCAGGTCGGCTTCGGCCATGGTCATGGAAATCTCAAAATTGTCGGCGTCATACCCGAACGCGCCGGCCATGCCGCAACACCCGGATGGAATGGTCTCGGCGTCCAGCCCGGGCACCAGGTTAACGGTTCGCACCAGATCGCCCATGGTGTCGAAGGCCTTCTGGTGGCAGTGCCCGTGCACCAGGGCGCGGGTGGCGTCCAAAGGCCGGAGCGGGAGCGCCAATTTTCCGGCGTCATGCTCGCGGGCGAGAAATTCCTCGAACAACAGGGATTGCGAGGCCAGCGCATCGG